>JAUNSE010000310.1 GCA_030539415.1 Desulfovibrionaceae bacterium | reverse complement strand
TTGGTTGAGGTTTGGGCCTTTCCCCGCGACAGGGAAAGGCCTTTTTGCGTACCTCGGACGCATCCTGGAGCCCTTTGCCGGCAAAAGCTCCAGGCAGTATTTTTCGAGACGGCAGAGCAGGGCGCGGGGCTCTCTCCCTTCTCTCGGACTCGACCACTGACGGACCTCCCGGGCTCCTGACCGGTCAGAAGCCCGGCACAAAGCTCGCCCCCATGCCGGACTGCACCGGTGTGCCGCCAAAACGCCGGGCGTGAAAAAGGAGGGAAGTCTGCCAGCCTCCCTCCTTCGGTCGTACGCTCTGTCCGCAGGACTACTGCTGTCTGAGAGTCTCCATAAGCTGGGCAACCTCAGGGAGATGCTTGTTCAGCCTTTCCAGCCGGTATTTTCCCTTGACGCCGGTATTGTCGATTGAAACCGAGACAGATCTGTTCTTCAGGCACTGGTCGATAAAGTAGTCGGAGTCTGCAGGATCCTGCACAAGGAAAATTGTGTAATTTTGTGATGTTATATTCGTGCTGACCTGCATTGTCCGCGCTTTGCCCTTTCCGAATCTGACAGTGGCGTTGTAGTGCGCTCTTCTCAGGTCGGTGTCTTCGTAAATAAACATGACGCCGTTCCCCTGAGGAGAAAGCTGCAGGGAAATCTTGAACTTGAAGGCCGAAGCGGGTGCGGACCTGTCGTCCAGGCGGGCGGTGAAGACATTGAAATAGGCCACCGGTGCTCCGGTGTCCCGGTCCTCGAAGCCCTGAAAGAGCACGTCGCCGAGCTCCTCGCGAGCCTTGAGTTCCAGATTGCCGGCAGCCAGGCAGACAGCAGGCACAAGCAGCATGAGGGCAGTCATCACTGCCATGAGTTTTCTGAACATTGCGGCACCTCCTCTTTTAAGACGGACAGAATTCGCCGCGCGCTGCCCGTCACGTTCCGGGTTTCTCAGACGCTGCCACACGGCCCATCAGACTCAGTTGAGACTGACGGATATGACAGTGTTTCCATGGGTTTCTATAATCTTCAGCAGATCGGCCGGCGCAAGCCAGACAGTAGCCTCGTTGTCGCCGGGATGCACGGCGATGGAAGGGCGGGACAGCGTCTCCTCGTCGAAGACGACCTGCACCCTGCGCTCCTCGTCGTTCAGGATGCCGAATGGCGTCACATGGCCCTTGAGCAGGCCCAGAATGGCCAGCAGGTCGGCCTCGGAGGCGAAGCTGAGCGGCCTCGAGCCCAGAATCGTCCGCATTTCCTTGAGGTTGACGGTCCTGTCCTTGCGGACAACAAGGAGATAGTAGTTTTTCTTCTTGTCATCGCGGACAAAAAGGTTCTTCACGACCGCATCGGCATCGGGCAGATCGAGAACATCCATTTCCTCAATGGTGTAGACAGGCGGATGTTCAACCAGAGTGCAGGGAATCTGCATTGCCTCAAGGGTCTCAAGAATGGCTTTTCTGTCCATTTATCTGCTCGCAAACGGGGTTTCAATGGTCTTGTGCGGCAAACTGCGCCGGGCACTGGGGCCGGCTTTGCGGGCGTCAGTATAGCCGAAGATCGCGTTCAGTCACAAGGGAAAAATACCCTCGGGCGGGCCTGGAGCGGGCATTGATTTGCCCGCCGGACGTCCAGAAAGACGGTCCCAGAAGGCCTTTCGGGCCGGTTTCAACCTGGTCCGCAAGGCCCAGCCAGGCCGTGCAGAGGCCTTCCTGAAGGCTTTTTGAGCATGGGCGAACGGCCGGAGGGAAGGGCGCAGACTACAGTCCCCGGGAGACGGAGGGCTCCATGGAGCCTTCATATATAATGTAGTGGACAGTCCACCGACGTCCGCGAGGCGAGCGCATGGACAGTGAAGGACGCAGAGCCCGCCATAAGAGCTTCCATGGGAGGAAGCCATGGGCGAGCATACGCTGCGCCGCCATGGAGAGCCGGACACGGGACAGCCCATGGACAAGCCCGGACGCGCGGCGGCACGGCCATGGACAAAGCCGCAGACTCCATGGCATGGGAGCCTCATGGACGGAGGCCTGACAGGCCGGCAGAGGCAAGGCATGACCGGGGACAGAGTTTCGGGGACAGCCCCGGACACATGCTTACTTTACATAATCACCATTATGGGACTTATAACCCCCAAAAGGCATGGCTGCGTTCCCGCCCTCACGGCCTCCCCCGCACCCCTGCCCAAAACGGCTTTTCAGACCCCGGCAAGCCCATGCCATGGACCAGACTGTGAACAGGCCATGAACAAGACGGCACGAGGCTGGCCTCAAGGGTGGAGCGGCCTTCACACTGTCTCCCTGTGTCCTCCATGGGACAGGACAACTCTCTCCATGGGAGAAATTGCGCGGCCCTTCCCGCCTTTCCATCCGGCCCATCCGGACGCCGGACATGACGCGGGACAGCGGATGAGCCCGCGCAGCGCGGCGCGGACAGCCGCCAGACAGGCCCTCGGACGTGCTCCAGCCCCCCCCCAGACGGGCCTGATCGTCGGCCGCCCTTCCCGATTGTTTGCTTCAAATATTTATCACAACTATTTGATATAATTCATTCTTTATTGTCTGCTAAAAAATATTTCCCCTGCCTGACTCTTGCCGGACATCCGGCGATGGGCTATACAAAAGGAAATCCCGACCCCTTGCTAGGGAGGCCGGGATTGGCGGGTGCGTTGCAGCGCCCGTGCAACTGCCTTAGTTGTGTAGAGGTTGTTTAAATTTCCCAAACCCCAAGTCCTGCGACGGCCTGGGGTTTGTGCCTTAATAGCAGCTTTCGCTGCCAATCAGGACCAGGAACACGGCGAGAACGAGGATCAGAATCAGCCTCATGCTGCCTCCTTGTCCGGCGCCGATCCGCCCGCTGCCGGCGGCCGCCCGGACGTCCGCTCGGCTCCCTTCCGCTTCCGCCTCAAAAAACTTCCGCGCGAGGCTCCCTTCCCCTCCCAAAAGCGCCCGGGACCGCCCCTTCACGGGAAAAGCGGGTCCGCCCAAACCGCGGCGGCAGGCCGCAAGTGCCCGACAAAACTCTGTCAGAGGCCAGCGGGAGCGGACTTGCAAGAACATGCCCGGCAAGGTAGAGTTCCGCTTTCATTTGTCCCTTTTCGCAAAGAACCTCAAACTCGGAGACAGTATGGGCTTTCTCAACGCCTCATGCAGCTTTACCCGGTTCACCCTGGTGGACCCCGTGCCCGAAGAACTCTGGTCCGAAATCCCCGACAAGCTCAGAAATGCCGCCATCATCGATATCGACGAGCTTCCCGAGATGCAGTCCAAAGGCTGGACCTGCTTCGACGACTACCTGGACACGCAGTGGGTCACGGCTCCGCCCCAGAAGGGCGCGTACATGACCTTCTCCCTGCGCATCGACACCCGCCGCATCCCGGCCGGCGTCATCAGGAAGCACC
>JAUNSE010000309.1 GCA_030539415.1 Desulfovibrionaceae bacterium | reverse complement strand
AAAAAGCATGAACAGAACAGCCTTCCTTTCGCTTACAAAAATTGACAAAATTTTTTCAAGCATGCCTTTCACGCACAACCTGAAGGAAGTGCCTTTCTGCACAGGCGCATCCTGCATGCGTTTTCACATCTTGAAATCTTTTCACAAGGACGACGGCAGCGACTGTACCAGCAGCTTTTCACATCTGCACTGATAGCGTGGTCATTTCACAAGGTCTCTCCCAATCACTTATTCTTTTATTCCTCCAATTTTTTATTCTGACATACGATCCATTTTTCATAGAAATCAGACACGTCGGATTATTCCACAATTTTTCTGTTTAACGACATGATAACAATACCCCTTGCCATCTCTGCACGCTCTCATCTTGTCGAATGCATGCATATTGATTCCCCTGTCACGAAAAGACAGTATTTGACATCGCCAAACAGAGCTGGAGAGACCTCTTCTTTCCTCTTGCGTCAAAATCCGGTGTGAGGTAATGGACTGAGTTCCGCGCCGCAAGAGCCTGACTGGAAAGAGACGCATGTCTCGGCGGAGGGCTGCGGCCTGGAAACACTACATTCAGGGTGCCTTCACAAATTTCTGCCGCAATGCCGGCCGGGATGCGCGGCAAAGCAAAACATGCTGCGGACTCCCGCCTGTCAGGCGCGGAGATGACTGTACAGCCAAGTGGAACAATCAAATGAGCGACGATTATCAGGACAGACCACGCCGCCCCATGCGCGAAACCGTCTGCGAAATTGACAGGGACATTCTCAAGCTGGTCCTGCGCCGGCACAATCTTCTTCAGCGCATGGCCGCACCCAAGGGACATCTGGCCCCGCAGGAGGAAAGGTATCTGAGAGAATCCTGGGAATCCCAGGTGGCCAAGGTCAGTTCAGATCCAAAACTCTCCAGCCGTTTCTTCACGCTGCTGCAGGAAGTCGAGTTCCTGCCCCGTCCCGATGAAGCGGCCCAGCCCAAGCGTCCGTCCTTCGGACTGGCCCCCCTGCAGAAGCCCGTGCGCGTGCGCATGGACGCCCCCAAGGGACAGGAGCAGACACAGCTGTGGAGCGGTCTTGCCGCCAGCGGCGGACAGGCCATGCACCTGACCAGGGTCCTGATGAATGACGCGGTTGTGGACTGCGTGCGCATGGTCAACCAGTTCAACTGCTCGCTCCACCGCGATGCGGATGTTCTTTCCGCCGAAGCCGGCATGCCGGCCCAGGCTCCGGACAAAATCATCCATGTGGGCGGTTCGATGCTCAACTTCTACATGAGCGTCGCTCACTATATCGGCCGTCCGAGCCACGCCAAGTTCACGGGCGGTCCGGCTCTCAAGCTGGCCGATTTCTCCGCTCTGAAACGCTTCCTCCCCAGTGTCGGCGCAAGACTCATCTCGCTGGTTCCGAGAAGCGACGGCCTGCCCGTGCGCATCGAGAGCGCGGGTTTTGTGCCCGAGACTGTCGCGGTGGCCGCGGACCTTCCCGCCGACTTCGTGCTCTGCCTGATTATGGCCGCTCCGCATTATCAGGCTCCGGTGCGTCTGGACTTCAGGGACTATCCGGAAGCTGAGAAAGAGGATGTGCTGAGCCGGGCCCTTCCCCTGCTTGATCTGGCGGGCATCGGTCACGAGATGGACGGAACTGTCCTTGTTGTCAGACACTGCGCCGCCCCGCTGCCTGCCGACCCGGCGCTCGGCATGGATGTGTCCATCGCCGCCGTCATTCTGGCTCTTGCCGCCGTCAACGGCGGCAGCGTGAACCTTGATGGAAGATGGGTGGACAATCCGCGCACGGCCGCGGTGAATAATCTGTTCGGGCAGCTGGGACTCGCGCTCGTGAAAAACGACGACGGCATTTCCGTGAGCGTGCCCGAAGGATACGCGCTTCCCGACAGCAGGCTGGTCATGCCGGCCGGTCTGCCCTGCGACCTTGCCCCCCTGCCCTGCGCTCTTGCGTGCGTGCAGGCGCTCAGACACGGCAGGGCCCTTGTCCCGGACGGCGCCGAGAAGACCGCCGGCCTTCTCGACGATCTGGCGAGCTTTGCCGGTGCCTGCGGACTGATTCTTGAAGAAGGCGTTCTCCAGCCCCGTCACGATGACGGGGAGGAGCATGGGACGCCCCCGTGGACGGCTCCGTCCTCCATGTGGGCCTGCGCGCTGGCACTGGCTGCCTGCGCCCGTCCGCATGCCGGCCGCGGCTTCCAGCTGAACAACCCGGGCGTGCTGACCGAGCTGTACCCCGCCTTCTGGACGCTGTACAACACCCTGCCCGAACCCAGCATGCGCCGCGCAGAAGAGGCGCCCGCCGCCCAGCCGGCCAAGGGACGCCGCCGCATCCGCACCACGCAGGTGGCGCAGCTGCCTCCCATGCCCGATGAAGACCTTTAAGACTGCAGACATCCGCTGACAGCGGTCCGGTCCCATGGGTCGGCCGAGTGCGCAGCGCAGAAAAGGGCGGAGCCTTCACGGCTCCGCCCTTTTCACGTGATTTCACACGACAATGGGCAGCAGACCTTTTTCAGGCCCCCGGCCGGCACGGCCAGCCCTGACAGTCCGTCTATTCTTCAAGGAAAAGATTGTAATTGGACACGGCCAGAGGCGCCGAGGAGCTGCCCGACATGGCGGAGACGCTGAAGCGGTACTGATAGCCGCCCGCGACCGCACCCTGCGGCGGGCAGGGGCCCCGGTAGGAATTGCTCAGCGCGCCCTCGGGGATGGCCTGGGCGCCGTCCTCGTTGAGACCGCCATAGTCCCATCTGACGCCGCCAAGATAGCGGGAGGGCGTATCAGCCGTGGTGACGCGCACCTCATAGTACTGAGTTCCCTTGGGCGGATTGTATACGACAATCTCCGGAGAAATGCGCGAGCAGCGGTGCACATCCCCGAAGTTGACCGTCACTGACATGCCTTCCTGAGGAGTCGTGTCCGCAGTGCTGCAACCGGTCAGGCACAGCGCGCCAAAAAGCGCCGCACCTGCGACACGGCGGAGAATATGGGCCATGGGAACCTCCAGAAAATATTTTTGATCAAGGTAGCTCAAAGGTATATCTTTGACAAGGTGAAAAAAGACTGGAAACATCAATGGCCTGTCAGACACTTTTGAGCAGGGCCTTTGTACGTTGCAAAGCTAGCAAGAAACAAATTGAAAACTTTTCCTTCCTCCTGCAGTCTGCGCTACCATTTATGCCAGATACAGCATTCTGTCAGAGGTTCCTGCCCGTGAGGAAACAATTTATACCTCTGTTTGCATCGCTTTTCCACATACTTTTGTATCACGAAGAGATGACAAAACGCTGTCACGGGCTGTCGTCAATTGACAAGCTTCCCCGGACAGGTGAAAACGGGAATGACAACAGGCTTTCAGCCCGGCACCCATCCCGGCTTTGTTCCGGAGCGGCGCCGTGC
>JAUNSE010000308.1 GCA_030539415.1 Desulfovibrionaceae bacterium | reverse complement strand
CGTCCATCTTCTTCACCAGCTCCTGGCCGTAGGCACAGGCTTCGACGGCGGCCTTCTTGAGAGCGGCCTGCACGTCGGCGGGCAGGGAGTCGTAGTAGGACCTGCTGATGAGGCCGACCATGCAGGTGAAGCTGTGAGAGGTGGGCAGGGCGTAGTGAATCACGTCTCCGCGGCGGTTGCTGAAGTAGTCGGCAAAACTGATGAGCTCGCCGTCAATGGTGCCCTGCTGAAGCGCCGTGTAGATTTCCGCAAAGCCCATGGGCGCTGGTGTCATCTTGAGCGTCTCGGCCAGCATGTTGTCGACCTGCGAGGCCGTGGTGCGCATCTTCACGCCCTTGAGGGACTCAAGGTCGGGAATGTTGCGAGTGTTGGTCATATAGTGACGGTTGGGACAGTCCGCGTAGACCAGGGCCATCAGATTGACCTTTGCCAGCTGCTCGTTCATGTGCCGGCCGAGTTCGCCCTCATTGAGCTCCCTGTAGAGGGCCGCCTTCTTGGCAGGGTCAATGATGAAGGGCAGGTCAAAGGCCATGGCCGAGGGCCAGAAAATGCCGAGATTGGATGTTCCGCAGCCGCCCATCTGCAGGTCGCCGCGCTGCGTCGATTCGGACACTTCGCGGTCGCCGCCGAGGACGGCGTTTTCGTAGATCTTCACGGAGACCCTGCCGTCGGAGTATCTGGCGGCAAGTTCGCCGAACTTCTGATAGGTCAGGGAATACACGGCATCGGGGGCACCGTCGTGAGCGAAGCGGATTTTGTACTTCGCGGCCAGGGCAGTGCCCGGAGCGCAGACAGCCAGAGTCAGTGCCACGATGACGGACAGGAGGGAAAAATACGTTTTTGTCATGGAATTCCTCGTAAGTTGATTTCTTTGTACCAGATGGAAATTTTTTCTCGGGGGATGCCTGAATTATTGCAATGATTGTGCCATGAATCACAATTGCATGACATTGCAGAAATATCTTACAGCCTGTTAATTTGACTGGTCAATCAATATGTATCTTATCAGAACATTAGTATTCAAATTCAGGACATTAATCTTGACATGTACTGTATCAGGACATATCCTGAAAACCGTCTGGCGGCACTGCGGTGCGCTTTGAGCAGCCGCCTCCGGCAGGACCGGCATCTGCCTGGGCGCCGTCTCCACCGGTCTGCGCGACATGAACTTGAAGACTGTCTGACTGAAATTCCATATCCCGCGGGATATCTGCACAATTTTTGCCAACTCCAGGATTGCTGGCCGTTTGGCCGCATGCAGCATATGGTGATTGCATGAACGACAATATCTGTGGAAATACTGGCAGGACAACTCAGTCGGCGAGAAGCATGCCGTCTGAAATGGAAAAGCTCTTTGCCGGCTGGCGCCGTCTGCTGGCCTGCATGGCAGCCGGAGTCCTCCCTGCCTCCGGTACCAATTCTCTCCGCTGTCTGTCCGATGGCGCACTGGAAATGACCCTTGAAGCGAATCACGAACTTGTCCAGGCCGCCCTGCCTGTCATGAGGGAGTACGCGTCCTGCTTCGGGCGGGAGGGAGGGCTGCTTGTGCTGCTTTCTCTTGACGGAACGCTTCTGACTTCTGCCGGGGCGCCGCATCTGGAGGGCAATCCGGTCTTTCGTCCCGGCGTTATGCTGGAAGGCGAATGCGAAGAACCGCGGGCGGCCTGGGAATGCCGTCTTGAGCCGGTGCTCGGCGGCAAGAACAGACCCATTGGCTGTCTCTGCCTGCTTCTGCCGCGCGGAAATTTCCATGCCGCCTTTCCGCAGCTGCTGTCGGCCATGGCCGCCGACATCCACAATCAGCATCATCTGCACGACCTGCTGAGCGATCAGTCTGCCGTTCTGGAGCTGTTGTCGGCCGGCATTGTCATTCTGGACAGGCAGGGAGGCATCAAGGCCGCCAACGCGCATGCCAGACGCATGCTGGGCATTCCCGGAGACGAGAGCATCTCGCTCGGCCCCGTGTCCGCCTTTGTGAAGGACGGCCAGCCCTTCATGCAGATTCTCGGACGCAGGCAGGCCGTCATGGACGAGGAGGTGACTCTGCAGACCGGTCGGGGCGAGCACCGCTACATTCTCTCGGCATCGTTCATCCCCGAGGACAAGGGCGTGGTCTGCACGCTGGCCGAGGCTTCCCGAATGCAGAAATTCGCCGTGCGCACGGCCGGCTCCAAGGCCATCTACAGGTTCTCCGACATACTCGGCCAATCGGACATCATCGTGAACGCCGTGCAGCTGGCGAAAATAGCGGCGCAGAGCGACATCACCACGCTGCTGCTCGGCGAGAGCGGCACAGGCAAGGAGCTCTTCGCCCACGCCATTCACAACGGCAGTTCGCGCCACAGCGGTCCGTTCGTGGTGGTCAATTGCGGCGCTCTGCCGCGCGACCTGGTGCAGGCGGAATTGTTTGGCTACGAGTCCGGAGCGTTTACCGGCGCCGCCAGAAACGGCAAGCCCGGCAAATTCGAACTGGCCGACGGCGGAACCATCTTTCTTGATGAAATCGGCGAGATGCCCATGGAGGCGCAGACCAATCTGCTGCGGCTCATTCAGAACAGGGAAATCTCCCGCGTGGGAGGCACCACGACCAGGAGCGTGGATGTCCGCATCGTTGCGGCCACCAACAAGAATCTTCGCGATGCCGTGGCCGCCGGCACCTTCCGGTCGGACCTCTACTACCGGCTGGGCGTTCTGATTATCAATATACCGTCGCTCCGGGACCGCGCTCAGGACATCACCCTGCTAGCCACCCACTTTCTGCGCAAGTACGCTTCTGTCCTGAACCGGCCCATAACGGAGTTCGCGCCGAAGGCCCTGCAGGCGCTGATGCACTATTCGTGGCCCGGTAACATCCGCGAGCTTGAGAACATTGTCGAGCGGGCGGTCAATCTGGCCGGGGGCGCGCGCATCACCGAGGCCGACCTGCCCGGCTTTCTGCCCGCCGGGCTGACGGCGTCCCGCATGGATCAGCCCGGTGTCGGCTTTGCGCAGAACGGAGGACAGTTCGCCCCTCAGGCCCGGGAGTCGGGACCTGCCGAGGAGAGCGGACAGGAGCAGGGCCGGAGTCAGGGCTACACCGGCTCCAATCTGTATCAGCGCGAATATCAGACCATTGTCGACACCCTTGATCGCTGCAACGGAAACATCCGCCTCACCGCTCAGGAACTCGGCATAGCCCGCAGCGCCCTGTACGGCAAGCTGACCCGCTTCGGCATCGACTACACGAGCTTCCGCCGCAGATACCGCCAGCGCTGAACCGCCGGTGCACGAACAAAGCCGGTTCCTCATCGGAACCGGCTTATTCAGGACGGGCTTCAGCAGCCTGTACAGGAGGTGCAGGCTGCCAGTCTATCCCTGAGTCCCTTCATGAAGGTCTCGTCCGCCGTGACATCGCCCATG
>JAUNSE010000307.1:1425-3408 GCA_030539415.1 Desulfovibrionaceae bacterium | reverse complement strand
GGCGTCCGCCACCGGCGCTCCGGCCTCGCCCGCATGCCAGGCGAAGAGGCCGGACTTGTCCGTCTTCGCGCCGCTCACCCGGCCTGCCTCATCCGCCTGCGGCAGCATGGCCTCGTCCACAATGTTCACGGAGCACAGCCCGCTCTCGAGGATGCCCTGATTGGTGAAATGGGGCTTTGCGAGACTGATCATCACGCGGTCGTGCCCCATGATGCCAAGATGGCCCACGAGCACCCAGTTGACCCTGCCCAGCACCATGGCGCCGACCACGGCCAGCGGCGTGGGGTAGAGCCCCATGACCGAACCGATATTCTTTTTCATGTCCTATTCTCCGTGCCCTGGGCCTCCTCCTGTCCGGAAGAGCTTTCGGGCGGCAAAAGCTGTCCGGCCGGGGCCGGCAGACACATCCATCGCGGAGGAGGCCGCCTGCCGCGCCCTCCTGGCCGTGCCTTTGCTTGTAGCCGCGGGAGCGGTCCGGTGACAGACCCGATTTGCGCAACAATCAGCCCGATTCTGGCAGGCTTTGCGAAAGAGGCGGAGACGGCGGCAGAAAGAAGCCCTCCTGCGGGGCCGGCAAAGGCCGCGGAAGGAGGGCATGGCATGCGGGGCTCGGAAGACTCGTCCGGCACAAAGGGACAGGAGAAATGATCGCGTCCGGATTTCGGCCGGTCCCGCGGCCCGAAGGCGCAAAGACGCGAAAAGGCGGCCCGACCGGAAAAGTCGGACCGCCCGCTGACTGGCTTGTTCGGTTCTTCAGGGCCGAATTGTCGGGACTAGCAGTTGCAGTCGGTCGAGATGCCGGAAATGGTGGCCTCGGAGGCCAGAATGCTCAGCTGGGCCTCGGTCAGGTTCAGCTCCTTGAGGTCGTCCCAGCTCTGGAAGCCGCCCAGGGAGTCGCGGAACTCGATGATGCGCAGGGCTTCTTCCTGAGAGAAGAAGCATCTGTCCATCAGCTCCTGCTCGGTGGCGTTGTTCAGTTCGAACGGATTGTCGGACTTGGCGAAGGAGGAGGCGGGGGCGGCGGCCAGGATGAGGGCGATGGCGAGCACGAAAAGACGCAGCAGATTCTTCATGACCAGTTCTCCTTGAGATGCGGTCGGCCGGCACGCGCCGGAGTGAGGGATGCGGACCCTGTCCGGAGGGCATGCGGCGGTGATGAAACAGACGGAGGAAAAGAAAGGCGGATGGGAAATGACAGGGCAGGCCGAGCCTGCGAAAGCGGCGGGGCCGACCGAAGGGCCTGAGCCTTCCGGTCCGCCATGCGCCCCGCCGTCTGCCACGGCCTTCCGGTATCCTTCCCCCGAGCGCGGCCGCGCGCGGAGGAGTGAAGACGAGGAGCCGAGGGCCATGGCTGCTGCCATCCGCATGGCTGGATTTTCCACGGGAGCCGCTCTCTGCCGGCCGGGATCACGAAGTTCCCAGAGAGGTGTCCGGCCGGGGAGGGCGGCTGGCGGGAAGAGTCTGAAAATTTCAGTCGAGGCCGAGGAGACGTGCCGGCACCCTGCGGCTGACCTTGTCGATGACATCGTCCTTCACGCCGGCCTCGCGCAGGCCCTTGATGAACAGGCGCATGCCGTCGACGGGATGAACGTTCTTCGCCTGCCCGAGATCCGTGCAGATATACTGCTGGTCAGGGGCGAGGGCGATGTATTCGGCGATCTCGGCCATGCTGATGGCCTTCTGATTCCGGTAGCCGACCAGCGCGGCGTTCTCGCCCTTGAGGTGGGCCAGCACCGCGTGCTCGAGACACGCGCCGGCCTCGAGGCAGACCTTCGCCTGATCGAGGGAGAGCTTCCACGGGCTCTGCGTCATGTGGGTGACGACGCACTTGGCCACGCCGACCTCCTTCGCCTTGAGGCACAGGGCCACGCATTCCTCGGGCGAGGAGTGGCCGGTGGCGAAGATGATGTTCTCGTCGCGGCAGATTTCCATGACCTGGACGACTTCGGGCAGCACCTTCCCGGATTCGTCCACAACGGGCAC
>JAUNSE010000307.1:0-1415 GCA_030539415.1 Desulfovibrionaceae bacterium | reverse complement strand
GCACGCCGACCTTGCCCTTTTTCTTCATGTCGTAGGCGGACTGATAGGTGGGCATCCAGATGGAGCGGCAGAAGCGGCCCGTGATGCGGGAGGCCTGCTTCGCGGCCTGCACGTTGACCTTCGGGCCGCAGTTGAGGTTGAGAACGATGCCGCCGAAAACCTCTATGCCCGGGACCATGGCGCGCAGAAGGTAGGCGTTGTCCGCGGTGCAGAAGTCGTGGCACTTGTACATGATGGCGCGGTAGCCGTTGCGGGCGCACTGCTCGGTGAGGGTGAGCTGATCGATGCAGCGGGCGCGCACGTCGGGATCGGCGTGGACGTGCATTTCGATGACGCCCTCGAGATCCCTGTCCACCGGAAGGCGCGCGGCGGAGGCCGTTCCGGAGAGAAGATGGGAGGCTGCGGCCGCCGTGCCGGCAATGGCGGCGGTCTTCAGAAAATCGCGGCGGGATGCGGACATGGCCTGCTCCTTGTGCTTCCTGGTTGCGGGGCGGCGGCGCGTGCCGTGAATGCGCGGCGCAGGCCGCGCCCCATGTTTCACTGTGCCCGCGCATCCGCGGGGGGGGGGATGCGCGGGCACGCTTTCTCTTTCAGGGGACCTGTCTTCGTCCGGGCTTTCGGCCTATTCGTCGGCGATCTTCACCGAGACGGGCTTCCAGACCTGGGCGAAGGGCGGCCATATCTGCGACTGCTTGCCGGGGCCGCCGGACACGATCATCATCATGGATTCCGGCGAGACAAAGCGGGGAATCAGGGTGTCGGGCTCGACGACGCCGAATTCCTTGGGCGGGTTGCACTTGCCGTTGCCGTAGTACTTGTAGGGCATCACGGCGTTCGCCACGAGGTACTCCTGGGCGTCCCTCTTGTTCGGGAAGTCTCTCCAGATGGTGTCCGCGTGCTCGGGGCAGAGGATGATCAGCTGGAAGGGCATTTCGCTGCCGGTCACGCCCTGCTTCTTGTAGTCCGTGAAGCAGCGGGCGTTGCCCGCGTTGGCGGCGACGACGTTCAGGGCGAGGGTGTTGAGCAGGCCCGCGCCGGTCGCGTTGTCGTGGTCGATGTTGCTGCCGCCGAGATAGCAGGTGGCAAGGGAGATGACGCTGTCTTCCTTCGTGAAGCCCTGCTCCTCGGCGAAGGAGACCTTCCAGGGATTCTGCTTCACGTTCTCGACAAAGACGGTGGCCACGAGGTCGGCCGAGGTGCCGTGCGTGGACTTGTCGTTGCTGGGCGGCGTGGAGCCGCCGACAACGTCGCCCACCAGGTTGACGAAGTATCCGAGCGCGTTGGTGACCGGATTCTCGCCGCCGCAGGTGCCGGTGCTGTTGTTCAGCTTCAGCTTTTCGATGATGGGACCGCTGATGACGCCTAGTTCCCCGACCTATTTGTAAGGGAAACCAAAAACCTCCGATTCTGTCGGA
>JAUNSE010000306.1 GCA_030539415.1 Desulfovibrionaceae bacterium | reverse complement strand
CCTGGGCGACGACCGTCTTGCCCTCGACTCGCTGCTCGCGGCCGATCCCGCCAACCCCGCGGCGGCCGGACGGGTGACCTTCACCCATGTGAGCCTGACCCGCTGGCTGGACTTCGCCCGCGGCCTCTCTCCCGGCCTGCAGATCGCCCTGGACAACATCTACGACGGCTGCCTCGACTTTTACATCGACACAAGGCAGCTGGACTGCCCCCGCATCAGCGCGACCTCCTCCGACGCGTCCTTCTCCGGCCGCGGCGGCGTGGCCGACTGGTCGAAGACGGTCATCTTCCTGGACATGCAGAGCGACTTCGTGGATCTGGGCCGCACCATTCCCGAAGCCGTGGGCGTGCTCAAGAAGAGCCCCGATTTCGGGCACAAGCCGCTGACGTCCATGACCATGGCCGACATCTTCCCGGAGAGCCCGGCCTCCGGCGCGGACGCCTCCGCAAAGGCTCCCGCCGCGGAGAGGAGCGGCTCCTCAGGCCGGAAGCCCGCGCCGGACGGCGCCCGGGCCGCGGCTGCCGCCGCGAAGGGGGAGCGCCCCTCGCCCGCCGCGGAAACGAAGGACAGCGGAAAGGACAGCGAAGACACCTTCGACCTCGGCTACGACATCCGCCTCGGCGCGAAGAAGGTGCACTACGGCTACATCGATCTCACCGACAGCAGCGTGATCATCACCCCCGGCGTCAACAGCAGGGGGCAGGAGAGTGCCAGGCTCGCCATGAAGACCGCCATGTATGGCGGCTCGTGCTCCGGCGACGCCTTCTTCAGCGGCGAGAGCGAGACCGAATACGAATTCAATATCGGCACGAAAAACGTGAACCTGGGCCGCCTGGTGAAGGATCTGACCTTCATCCCGGTCACGAAGGGCACCGGGCAGTGCCAGATCCGCGTGACCAGCAGAGGCTCGGAAATCAACCGCTTCCTGGCCAATCTCAAGGGGTCCATCAAGACCCGGGTCAGCGGCGCGGCGCTCAAGAAGGACAGGATCTTCTCTCCCTTCAGCGCGGACATCGACCTCGCCCTGACCTCGGGCGCCTTCAGAAACAGCGCCCTCGCCCTGGCCGGCCGCTGGGGCGTGGACTATCACGGCGAGGGCTGGGAGGGCCGCGCGGACCTCACCGGCCAGATCTGGTTCGGCGGCGAGGGCGATCGCGCCGGCATGCGCTTCGACAACATGGAAGCCGCGCTGAGCGCCCGCAACGTCGAGGCCGTGGCCCCGTTCTTCAAGGCGAAGGACATCCCCCTGAAGGCCAGGGGCCGGGCCCACTGCGACACCGCCACCTTCGTGGTCGGCCTGAAGGGCGGCCATTTCGAGCTGCCCGGCCTCGAGGCCGACGGCGCCGTCTCGGTGCGCGACGCGGGCCGGCAGGTGCTCATGAACGCCTCCCTCGAGAAGGGAAATCTCCAGACGGCACGCTTCGCCTCCCTGTTCACCGGCAAGACGCCGGACGTGCCGAAGCTTGTTCAGCAGCTCGCGCTGACCGGCACCGAGGTGGAGGCCGGCAGCGAAAGCGTGAAGATTGTGAAATTCAACACGAAGATCGCCGGCAGCAGCGTGGGCGGCAAGGCCACAGTCACCAGATTCAGCTCGACGCCGCACATCAACCTCGATCTCTCCTGCGGCGATGTCGGCCTCGATGCCTGGATCGCCCAGGGCTCCGCGAAGCCGGACTCCGGGAAGAAGGCGGACAAGGGGAAGGCGCAGCCGGCCCAGGCCGGCGCCTGGGACTTCACCTTCATGAAGGAGTTCACCGCCTCGGGCACGGTCAGGGCGAAAAGCCTGCTGGTCAAGAAGGTGCGCATGCGCGACCTGACCATCCCCCTGAAGCTGGAAAACGGGCGCATGGATCTCACCAATGTCTCGGGCTCGGTCTACGGCGGCGGCCTGGCCGCCACGGCCGCCGTGGTCTTCGACAAGGGGATACGCTACAACTCCCGCTTCATGATCATGCAGTTCGACCTCGGCGCCCTGCTCCGCGACCGCAAGACAAAGGGCATCTTCAAGACCAGGACGGACTTCCGCGCCGAGCTGCACGCGGTCATGACCGGTCCAGGCCAGATGACCAGCCGCCTCAACGGGAACATCTCCTTCAACTGCGGCCAGGGCAGCTACCAGCCCTCGGACGAGCACTACAATCCCACCGGCAAGCCCGTGCGCTTCAGCCGCGGCAGCATGACCGGCGTCATCAGAAACGGCGTGCTGTCCACCTCGGACTTCATTCTGACCGGCGAGGACCTGCAGCTCGTCGGCGAGGGGCACTTCGATCTCAACAGGCAGACCATGGACGCGGACTTCGAGGCGGACATGCCGGGGCTGCCGACCATCCCCCTGCGCCTGCACGGATCCTTCGACGATCCGAAGACAAGCATAGGCGGCATGGTCATCCTCAACGCCATCGGCGGCCTGGTCAAGGGCACCTTCAATCTGCTGGGCGGCCTCATCGGCGGCATAGTGGACATTTTCCGCTAGAACGGCGAGGCTGCAGCCCGCCACGCGGGGGAGCGGAGGCGCGTCTTCGGATCCGCCCCCGGACGGCCCTTGCAGCGGGCGCAAAACCGACACACTCCTTGACACAACATCTTTCAGCGTGTAGAAATCCTGCACTTGTCTCTTTTTTCACACGCCGCGGAACCGGACCGCATCCCGCATGCCCCCGCTCCGCTGCGCCCAACTGACCCCACAACAATTCCTTCGAGGAGGGATGGCCATGAATATTCTCATCTTCGGCCCCAACGGCAGCGGCAAAGGCACCCAGGGCGAGCTCGTCAAACAGAAGTACAATCTTGCCCACATCGAGTCCGGCGCCATCTTCCGCGAGCACATCGGCGGCGGCACCGAGCTCGGCAAGAAGGCCAAGGCCTTCATCGAGCGCGGCGACCTGGTTCCCGACGAAATCACCATCCCCATGGTCCTCGACACCCTGAAGACCAAGGGCGCCAACGGCTGGCTGCTCGACGGCTTCCCGCGCAACATGGTTCAGGCCGAGAAGCTGTGGGACGCCCTGCAGGCCGCCGACATGAAGCTTGACTACGTCATCGAGATCAAGCTGGCCCGCGAAATCGCCCGCAACCGCATCATGGGCCGCCGCCTCTGCAAGAACAACAACAACCATCCCAACAACATCTTCATCGATCCCATCAAGCCCAACGGCGACAAGTGCCGCGTCTGCGGCGGCGATCTCAGCACCCGCGCCGACGACCAGGACGAGGCCGCCATCAACAAGCGCCACGACATCTACTACGACACCAACACCGGCACCCTGGCTGCCGCGTACTACTACAAGAACCTCGCCGCCGAGGGCAAGACCAAGTACATCGAGCTGAACGGCGAAGGCTCCATCGAATCCATCAAGAACGACCTCCTGTCCCAGCTCGCCTAGGGCTGCGGGAGCATCATCTTCCCCCCGGG
>JAUNSE010000305.1 GCA_030539415.1 Desulfovibrionaceae bacterium | reverse complement strand
GGGTATCGACCGCAGTGTCAGGCAGATCCTGCAGCTGATGAAGGACGCCCTGCACGTCCTCGGCCACCCCGGACAGCGTCTCCTCGCAGACGGCGCGCGTGAATTCGAGCGGATCAACCTCGGCTATGCCCAGGTCGCGCAGGGAGAAGACGCACGGCGCGTCCACATACCCGGCGGTCAGGGTCGAGTCGGCGATGACCGGAACGCTGCGGACCAGTCTTTTGCCTATCCGGTCGAGTTTGTGCAGCTTGCCGATCTCTCTGACTGGTTTGAGCTTCTCGTCGATTTTTGTGACGATGTCGATGAGGCCGTAGCTCTAGTTCTGCGGGCAGGGCACGAAGGGCATCTTCGTCTTTTCGAAGAAGCGGCGGCTGACGGCAAAGTACTCCTCGCTCTCCAGAACCCGGTAGCCGTACGCCTCGATCTTCTCCCGGACAGCGCGCTCGACGGCCTGCTGATAGAGCTCGTCGGAAAACTGTTCGCGGACGCTTCCGCCGCGCAGATACGCGCGCATCAGGGCCAGACGGCTTCTGGGCAGGATGCGCAGGACGGGGAGGGGATGCCCCTCGCCGCAGAGCTCGGCTATCCTGAAGGTGCGCAGGCACCACGTTCGGTCCGGCGCCCTGAAGGCGAGGCGGCGCCTTTTGCGGACAATGTCCTCGAGGCTGTACCCGCCGTCCGCGGCAAAGGCCTTTTTCGGCAGCTCGATGCCGTAGCTGCGGCAGATCTCCACCATCTCCCCGTCCGTGCGGGCCAGGGCGTAGAAGACCTCCCTGAGAGGCACGGTCGCGTTGTCCTCGAAGGGCGACTCGACCTCGATGCTGCCGAGATTTCTGACAAAGTTCTCTGTCAGGCGCTTTCTTCTGGACTTCGCCCAGACAAGGCCGCAGCCGACGGCGCAGGCGGGCAGGAAGATGGTCTCGACGGGATGGGCTTCTATCGTCTCCAGAATGGCGGATCCAGGGCCTGTGCCCTGAATGGAGGCGGCAAGATCGTTCAGATAGCCGGTCACGCCAGAGGCCGGCAGATCGGGAAAGGCCATTTCCGCTTCCTTGCGGCTCGGCGCCGCGGCATGGACGGTTTGCGTGCGGACCGGCTGCGGCATGCCGTGAGGGGTGTCGGAAGGCGCGGGCATCTGGGCGGCACTGGTGAATGCGAAAGGGCGGGGGACAAGTTTTTGCCCGCCGGATTTTCCGGCCTGTGTATCTCTTCCTTTGAGCGGCATGTCAAGCGAAAAGAGAGCGGGACAGAAAACCCGCCGGGAGCCGCACGGGGCACGGCGGCCGGCCGCCTCATGACAATGGCTTCAAGGCCGCGCGGATCGGCCAGGCTAGAGCTTTTTCTTCTCCTTCAGGCTCTCGATCTCGCGGTCGAGCTCGCCGCTCTTGACCCGCAGCTCGCCGGCCAGGGCGGCGACATCCTCGAAGCGGTTCAGGCGGAAGCAGTCGCAGAGCATGGTCGCGAACTTCTCGCTGCGCTTGGCGGCAAGGCACTTCAGGGCCTCGAGCGAGTCCACGCGGCCTATGCACTCGGCAAGCTGCGGGGTGCGCCGGATGGCCGCAAAGCGCTTCTTCGCGTCATTCAGGTCCACGGAACCGTCCATGAGAGAGCCGTAGAGGCCGACCATGTCGCGCGTGTCCTCCATGTGGCGCTTCAAGGCGGCGACGGCCGTTTCCGACCCTGCCGCGAACTTCGCCAGCATGGCGCGCTTCTCGGCAAAGAAGTGGCCCGAGAGGGGGCCCGTCCCCCGGCCGGCCAGAAGGCGGTCCAGGGCCGCGCACTCGTCGAGGCAGGCCCGCACCTGCGGGGAGGGCTTCATGGCCGCGTCTATGGCGTCCGCGTGATCGACCGTCATGCTGCGGCAGAAGCCGGCCGTGAGGGCGTATTTTTCGGCCAGCAGGCTGTTGAGCTTCTCGTACGGGTCGAAAAGGGTGTCCCAGAGCTTCTTGATGCCGTAGGCGACAAGGCCCGCCGCGGCGATGAAGAGGCAGAGCTCGGCCGCGTCCCCCAGGTCTATGTCTCCGCCCGAGCCGAAGAGACTCGAGGCCACACTGGCCGCGGGCTCGGCGAAGTTCAGGCCCAGCATGCCGGTCACGGCCCCGGCGGCCAGGGCCTGGGCCGAGACGAGGGCCGCCTTTTCGGCCAGGGAGGCGCCCAGGCCGTCCAGACACTCGCCGTAGTCGATGCGCCCCTGCTGATAGAGGGCGTACTGCCTGTAGGAGGCGGCCGACACAATCAGGGCCGCGCGCAGCTGCTCGGCTGTCAGGGCGGCATCCCCGGGACCTCCCTCGCGCCGTGCCGCGCGCACGATGGCAATGACGTCCTCGGGCAGGGTGCCGGGCATGGCCGAGCAGGCCGCCCGCTCCCCGCGCGCTGAAGCGGCCCCTCCGGGTCCGGCGGGATCGGTGATGCCCAGATCCGCCGGGCGCACGGTGTTCGGGCGCCTCACGCCTGCGGCCCCGGGCGAGGCGTCCACGCAGGGAATGCCGCCGCGGGCCCCGGCCGCCTCGTCGGCGTGCAGGGCGACGGCCAGCAGGCCAAGCTCCGGATGGCCGGGGCAGGGCGTGAAGGAGAGGCCGTGGCGGGTGAAGAAGCGGGAGCTGACCGCAAGATACCTGCCGTGCCCGCGAAGCGTGTAGCCCGCCTCGGCAAGACGCATGGCCAGGCGGTGCCCGACGGTCTGCCCGCGCAGCGCCTCGGAGGCGGCGTCGGCGCGCAGGTATTCCCGTATCAGGGCCAGACGGCTGTGCGGCACAATGGCGAGGGGCGGCAGGGAGGCTCCCCCATCGCAGAGCTCGTCCAGGTCGACCGTCCGCTCGGCCCCGAACAGGTCCACGGCCCTGACAGTGAGCCTGCGCGTCCTTCTCAGGGCGTCGGAGAGCCGGTAGCGCCCGTCCGGGCGGAAGACGCCCTCGGGCAGGGCGATGCCGTAGCCGCGGCAGATGTCCAGCACGTCCCGCTCGGATCTGGCCAGGGCGAAAATGACCTCGCGCAGCTCGAGGCGCGCGCCCTCCTCGAAGGGCGACTCGACGGGAAGGCTCCCCAGAGAGTCGGCAAAGCTTTTCGCCTGCCTTGCGGCGCGCTCGTGCGACCACCAGAAGAAGGCGGCAGCGGCGGCGCAGGGAACGGCGATGCAGGCCGCCGCATGGGTGCCGGCAAAGCCCAGCAGGGCCTGCCCCATCTCGCTTGTCTGCAGGGAGGCGGCCAGATCGTTCAGATAGCCGGTCACGCCCAGGCCTGACGGGTCGGGAAGATCCATGTCCGATTCCTTGGCGGCGGGACGCCGCCCGGTGCGTTAGCGTGCGTTGTCTGCATGCGGGCCCGAAGCCCATGCCGCGAGGTTTTGGGGCATGGCGGGGTGCTGCGGCCGGAATGGCCGGCCGGGCAGACCGGCGGGAAGAGTTTTCTGTGTCCACCGGCTGCTTCTCTCCGTCTTATCCGTGCCT
>JAUNSE010000304.1:1969-3453 GCA_030539415.1 Desulfovibrionaceae bacterium | reverse complement strand
GGCGACTATCCGAACCCCTGCCTCATCCTCAAGGGCAGAATCAGGCTGACCGCGACCACGCCCGAAGGGCAGGAGAAGGTGGTCTGGTATCTGGGCGACGGATGCCTCATCAACGAGGTGCCGGTCTTTGCCATGCACTTCGGGCAGGCCGACGGGCGCACGCTGCGGACGCATTTCAACCATATCTGCGTGACAGACTCGCTGGTGGGCAGCATTCCCTTTGAGACCATGCTGGAGGCCGGCAGGGCCGATCCCGAGCTTCTGCTCAACATCATTTCCAGCACGACCAGCAAGCTGTCCCTGCTGGCCAACGATTTTGCCGCAGCGCAGCTTTTGAGCCAGCGGGCCAGACTCTTCCGCTTTCTGCACATGCGCGTCATTCCCGGCTCGACGCCGCCGCGCGTGGAGCGGGACATCCGCATCGGCGAGATGGCGAGCCTCCTCTGCATGCACCGCATATCGCTGTACAAGGTGCTTGAGGAGGCGAAGGCGGACGGCATCCTTGATTTTGACGCCAAAAAGAAGCAGTTCACCATACTTGATCCGGACAGATTCTATCTGGGCATGGAAAACTAGCATGAGAGGCAGAGCCTGCGGGGGGCGGCTCTGCGGACTGACAGGAGTTTTGTGTGGCAGTGGCGAAATACAACAATGAGAACATGCTGATTTCCGATGAGGCCATGGAAAAGCTCATGGAAATAGGCACCGAAGTCTTTCTCCCCGCCGGAAGCCGGGTGCACAACGACCGCATTCACATTCTGCTTGAAGGCAGCTGCAGCCTCTGCATCTATCCACCTTCAGGCGAGCAGAGCACACTCATCTTCTTCGAACCGGGCATGATGCTGAATTTCGTCCCCTGCCTTTTGAAAAGGCAGCGTCTGCATGCCATAACAAAGAGAAGAATGGTCAAGCGAAGCGAATTTGCCGTCAGAGTCCGATGTGATTCGCGCTGTCTGGCCATAGAGCCGGATGATTTCCTCGAGGCCCTGAAAGACAGTCTGCCGCTCAATGCCATGCTGGTGCATGCCCTCACCGAGAATGTGCTCAACCTCCTGTCACTGGCCAGCAATTCCCCGCTCATGCCCGCCTCCCAGCGCGTCTGCCGCTTCCTTTCGGAGATTGTCGGCAGCGATCATCCGCAGTCCGTGCCAGTGAAACTGACCTACAGCGAAATTGCCACGCATCTTGGCGTGCACAGCATCACCGTGGCCAAGATTTTCAAAAAACTCAAGGAAGAGAGCATCGTGGAAAAGAAGGGGCGCTCCATGTACATCCGCGATGCCGAAAGACTGCACCGCATTGCCCAGGGCGTGGAGGGGCTTGGCTGCAGAGCGAAGGGCGAGGACGGGGACGGCAGAGACTAGTCCGTGCGGCGCCCCAGCCGGAAAAATTTGTCCGCACAGACGCAAAGTGCCGCATGCTCCGCAGCAGGGCCGGTCTCCGCAGGCTGAATGACTCCGGAAAGCCTTGCCTGCACTTTTTCA
>JAUNSE010000304.1:0-1959 GCA_030539415.1 Desulfovibrionaceae bacterium | reverse complement strand
GCATGTCTGTCCGCACCGGTCAATTGTGAAAAAGCGCCGCATGCCATTTCGCAGTGCAGAAAAACTGTGATCGGCATCACAACCGGGAGAAAGTGCGGACGTCATCTGTCCGTTAAAATTGTTCGTGTATTGAAAGAACAGAGATATAAAAGCGCATTAAGCTGTGAAAATATGTCTTTCTGTTTGTTGTAAAGACAATTTTTCGCCTGTCAAAGAAGGTAAATGTAAGTTGTAAATACAACATATTCGTTTTTCGTGTTGCATTTACAACATGATTGACGATGCCTGTTACAGAAAAAATTTCCTGTCCGGCAGGAAATTTGTGAAAAAAAGTCTCGAAGTTAGTCAGCGCTTATTTTGCTGGTGAAAATTTTGATTTAGCCTTTTCTTCACAAGAGCACGACCTCGCCAGTCGCACAAGATTCAAGTACAGGAAATTACAATGGAAAAAGCAGCCCCCGCCAAGCCGAACATTGCCATGAGGGTGCACACGATCATCGGCCTGGTGATTATGTTCTCCGGCTATTTTCTGCCCAATCTGACCAAGCTTGTTCCTGCCAATGACAAGCTGATTGCCATGGGCCTGCAGGCAGTCGACGGAAATGTTCTCATCTCCGTGACCGACATCGGCATGATCATTGCCATGACCTTCTTCGGCGTTGTCTACCTGTGGACCTTCGTGGACACGGTCTGGCCCGGCATTCTGGGCGTCATCGCCATTATTATCAGCGGTTATGCGCCCGCTCCGAAGATCCTTTCCATGCTCATGGGCAACCCCATGGTGGTCATGATCTTCTTCCTGTGCATCTTCGCCGGCGCCATCATCTACAGCGGCCTGTCCCAGTGGCTGGCCAAGTTCCTGATGACGCGCGAATTTGTGAACGGACGCCCGTGGGTCTTCACCGCCACCCTGCTCATCTCGACCTACATCATCGCCTTCTTCGATCAGACCGCGTCCTGCTTCCTGATGTGGCCGGTGCTTTTCTCGGTGTTTGAACAGGTCGGCTACAAGAAGGGCGACAAGTATGTTTCCGTCATGGTCGTGAACATCTGCATCATGGCGCTTCTCTCCTTCGCCTCCGACCCCTTCAAGGGCGGCGCCTTCTACCTGCTCTCCAACCTGCAGGTGCTTTCCACCAACAACCCCGGCCTCAACGCCCCCGTTCTCAACATTCTGGCCTATCTCGGCTTCGGCGTCATCATCTCCCTGATTTCGATTGCCCTGATCCTTCTGGTCATGCGCTACGTGTACAGGGTCGACGTGAGTCCGCTCGCGACGCTCGACATGGAATTCCTGAAGAAGGATCCCCTGCAGCCCATGAACGGCACGCAGAAGACGGTCCTTCTCACCTTCCTCGGATACGCGCTGTGGCTGCTCCTGCCCTCCATCATCGGCACGGACAACGTGGTCGGCCACTTCCTGCACAAGAACCACATGTCCGGCTCGCTCTTCGCCGTGCTGGCCATTTCGGTCATCTGCATCAAGGGCAAGCCCGCCGTGGACATCATGAAGTCCAACGCCTACTTCCCCTGGCGCGTCTTCCTGCTGATTGCCGTGGCCATGCTGCTCGGCGGCCTCATGACCAGCAAGGAAACCAACGTGGCCGTCTACATGGAATACGTGCTGCGCGACTTCCTTGACGGCATGAACTTCACCATGCTGTCCATCGCCGTCGCCACTCTGGGCATCGTGCTGACCAACTTCTGCAACTCCGTCGTGCTCGGCCTCATGCTCACCCCCGTGCTGATTGCCGTGGCCAACGCCTTCGGCTACAGCTCCGGCCCCATGCTGGCCTGCTTCATCTACGCGGTGCTCATTGCCGCCTGCACGCCCGCTGCCTCTCCGTTCGCCGCCCTGCTTTTCGGCAACACCAAGTGGGCTGACGCCGGACAGCTGTGCAAGTACGCGGTCATCGCCTCGGCCATCATTCTGGGCGTTGTCATCGTGGTCGGCATGCC
>JAUNSE010000303.1 GCA_030539415.1 Desulfovibrionaceae bacterium | reverse complement strand
CCATCATGCGCGGCTGGACGAACGACGAGAAGGTGATGATTGCCTGCTGCAACGACGGCACAAGGCCCGTCGTCTTCAAGATCGAGCGCATCGACGAGCCGGCATAGGTCCCGTTCATGCCCGCAGACGCAGCGGGACGGACTCCGGCTCCCGCAAAAGGAGTCTTAAGTGACACACGTGCATGCATCCTGTCCGCCTGACGGCCTGAAACTGCTCGGCTCTCCTCTTGCCGCAGCCGGCCGCATCATCAAAAACCGCATTGTGGTTCCGCCCATGGCCGACTTCGGCGCAACGGGAGAGGACGGTCTTGTCAGCGGGCGGCATCTGGACCACTACCGGGCCTTCGCGGAAGGAGGGGCGGGCCTTGTCATTGTCGAGGCCTGCGCGGTCTCTCCCATGCGGGAGCCCCGCGCCACCATCGGCCTGTACCGCGACGGCTGTCTTCCCGGCCTGACCAGTCTTGCCGAAGCGTGCAGGAGCGGCGGAGCCTCGGCGCTTGTCCAGCTCATCAACACGGGTCTTGGCGCCCTGCCGGAGCGCAGCCTCGCTCAGATTGGCGCGGAGCAGCTGCAGCGGTTCAGGCGGGATTTTCTCTCGGCGGCCCTTCTCTGCCGGCAGGCCGGTTTCGACGGAATCGAGCTGCATGCCGCGCACGGCTTCTTTCTCAACCAGCTTGTTGAGTGCAATGACCGGACCGACGAATATGGCGGCAGGTTCGAAGGCCGCTTCAGACTGATCAGAGAAATCATCGGCGACATCAGGGCCGCCTGCGGAAAATCCTTCATCATAAGTGTGCGCTTCGGCAGCGGCAGCCGCGAGGAGTTGCTCGAGGAGGCTCTGGCCATCGAGGATGCCGGCGCCGACCTGCTTGATGTCTCCTCCGGCCTGAGGCCGCCGTTTCCCGCCCCCGGGGATTTTCCCTTCAGCGCAACGGTCCATATGGCCTCCCTGGTCCGGCAGGCTGTCCGGATTCCGGTCATCGCCGTCGGCGGCATACGGACAGGCGCGCAGGCCGCCCGGATTCTCGAGCTGGGCTTCGCCGACATGGCGGCCGTCGGCAGGGGGCATCTGAGCGACCCGGCCTGGGCGGGCAGGGTGCTCGCCGGCAGACCGGTCAGTCCGTGCCTTGAATGCCGTCACTGCCTCTGGTTTTCGGACGGAGGCAGATGTCCGGCCCGGCGGCCTGCAAGACCGTGACTTTCCGAACTTTCCCATTTCCTTTTCAGATAGCGGTCGCAGGACCGCAGGAGATGCAAATGAAAAAGAATCTTGGTGCCCGGCTGGCTGTCTGCCCCGTGCCCATCTATCTGGTTTCGGTTTATGACAGCGAAAACAAACCGAACGTCATGACTGTGGGCTGGTGCGGCGTATGCTGCTCCAGGCCGCCCTGCCTTTCCATTTCCGTGCGCAGGGAGACACACACCTACAAGGGACTTGTCGCGCACATGGCCTTCACGGCCAATCTGCCCACCACCCGGCATGCCGCCGCGGTCAGCTGCTGCGGCAGAACAACAGGCAGAAAGGTCAGCAAGTTCGAGAGGACAGGCCTCACCCCCGTGCCGAGCGAATTCGTTGATGCTCCGTACATTGAAGAAATGCCGATCAATCTTGAATGCAGAATTATTCAAATCCATGAAATCGGATCGCATGTCCAGTTCATCGGTGAGATTGTCAACACGAGAATCAGCACTGACTTCGATGAATCAGTACCTCTCATTGAACAGGGCGACCCCTTCATTGTCTATGGGACAGGAAATGACTTCAAATACTATCCCATCGGCAGTCCCATTGAATTCGAGAACATCTGAGGCGACCTGGAGCAGCCGGCCCGAACTTTTTTCCGCCACGCGGCGGGCAAACACATGAAGGGCTCTGCAGCACGCCTTCGGCGCGTCCCCTGCAGAGCCCTTCATGTGCCCAAGGCCATGTGCCCAAATAAAAACTGAGCATGTGACCTTGTCGCAAGTATTTGATATCATGGTCGGGATAGCCCGACTTGAACGGGCGGCCCTCTGCTCCCAAAGCAGATGCGCTACCAAACTGCGCTATATCCCGATTTGAGCAAGAAAAAACCCCGCAACTGCGGTCGAACCGTTGTTACGGGGGGTAATGCAAGAATGGGGCGAAAGGAGAGACTTGAACTCTCGGCCCTCTGAGCCACAATCAGATGCTCTGCCAACTGAGCTACTTCCGCCGTGCAGTTGGGCACACTATGCAAAAGCTCGGACTTTGGCAAGTCTTTTTTTCGTCATTTGCCCTTTTTTTTGAATTATTTTTCCGGAAGCGGCCTTACAGGCCCGGTTTCGGGCTGTCTGGCATTTTTGCCATGTTCGGGCTATACCTGTCCTGTCACTGATTCGGTGAACAGCGGCACGCAGCCGGGCCGTGCGCCCTGCGCCCACACTTTTGTTCCTCACTAGGAAGGTCTATGGACAAACTGATTATTGAAGGCGGCTACACCCTGAACGGCGTCATCTCGGTCAACGGCTCGAAGAACGCGGCTCTGCCCATCCTGCTCTCCTCCATTCTGCTGGAGGGGCCTCAGGTTTTCAGAAACGTTCCGAATCTGCGTGACATCCGCACCACCCTCAAGCTGCTGGAGCTGCTGGGCTGCCACTGCGAGCGGGACGGGCACGAGGTGCGCATGACGCCCGGCACGCTGACCCCGGAGGCGCCCTACGATCTGGTGCGCACCATGCGGGCCTCCGTGCTCTGCCTGGGCCCCCTGCTGGCCAGGCTCGGCCGCGCCAAGGTGGCCCTGCCCGGCGGCTGCGCCATCGGCGCCCGCCCGGTGGATCAGCACCTCAAGGGCTTCGAGAAGATGGGTGCCGTCTTCACGCTGGAGGAGGGCAACATCATCGGCCGCTGCGACCATCTGCGCGGCGCCGTGATCAACCTTGACATGCCGACCGTGGGCGGCACGGAAAACATCATCATGGCCGCCGTGCTGGCCGATGGCGAGACCACCCTGTGCAACGCCGCCCGCGAGCCCGAAATCACCGATCTGGCCAACTTCCTCAACAGCTGCGGCGCGAAAATCACCGGCCAGGGCTCCTCCACCATCACCATTCAGGGCGTCTCCTCCCTCAGGGGCACTTCCTACAGCATCATGCCCGACCGCATCGAGGCCGGCACCTTTCTGGCCTGCGCCGGCATCACCGGCGGCACCCTGACCCTGCGCGACTGCCCCACCGACTCCCTGGAGGCCGTGCTGCACGTCATGCGCAAGATGGGCATGTCCTTCAGGGAAACGCCCGAGGGCCTCGAGGCCTCCATGTCCGGCCCGCTCAAGGCCACGGACATCCGCACCCAGCCCTATCCGGGCTTCCCGACCGACATGCAGGCCCAGATCATGGCCATGATGTGCCTGGCCGACGGCGTGAGCCTGGTGGACGAGCGCATCTTCGAGAACCGCTTCATGCACGCGCGGGAGCTGGTCCGCATGGGCACCGAC
>JAUNSE010000302.1 GCA_030539415.1 Desulfovibrionaceae bacterium | reverse complement strand
GGCGTCCTTGATCAGCGTGTTCATGGCCACGGTCACGCGGGTGCCGTTTTCATGAGCCAGATCGGTCAGACGGGAGAGATCTGTAAGACTGAAATTTTCTGCCTGCATGCGGGCGGAAAAAGCTTTGAGGCCAAGATAGATATTGTCCGCACCGGCCGCCAGTGCGGCCAGAAAGCAGGCTTCGTCTCCGGCCGGAGCCAGAATTTCCGGATGTTCCGGCGTGGGTGCTGTTAAAGGCGGTCGGTTCAAAATTACTCTCCAAATGCAAGCAAGATAAAGGGCTGTCCGTATGCAGACCATCCCCAGCCCTGCCCTGCCTCGGACACAGACATGGCCCGCTTTTCACAGCGCGGCCGCCCGCTTCGTTGCCAGGGGGCAGGACCTGGGGACAGCGTCTTCCTGCCCGACGTCTATTTGGTTCTCTCCAGCTCCAGCTCGATAGCCCTGCGGAAAACATCCTTGGGCACGGCTCCGCGAATGACGAGGTTGTTGACCAGGAAATACGGCGTTCCCTCGATATGGAGATTGTCGGCATCCTGCAGATCCTCGTTGAGAATGGCCGCAACTTCCTTTCCTCTGCGAAGACTGTCCATCTTCTTCATGTCAACGCCAATTTTCTGGGCAGTTTCGCGCATGAACTTTTCCCCGTTAAGCAGAAGTGCCTCGCGCTCCTTGAACATTGTCATATAGAATTCCCATGCCTTGTCTTCATCGAGCATGGAAATCGCAATATAATAGTTCGAGGCAAGACCACCAAGCCCGTTGCGTTCAAGAGGCATGTTCTTGAAGATAAAGGATACTTTCCCCTTGTATTCATTGAGAACTTCTTCAATGGTCTTCTCCGCGCGCAGACAGTACTGGCAGGTGAAGTCAGAGAAGGAAATAATCTGAACCCTGGCATTGGAACTTCCCATTCTGGGACGATTCCTGGTGGCCACCTTTTTGGGCTCCTTGACATCATGAGCCCACTGCGCCTCAAAATTGGCGAGTCTGCGCTGATCCGAGCCCTGCTGCACAATATCGAGCAGGGACTCGCAATGCTCGCGCATGAAGTCCAGCAGAACCTCGGGATTTTCCCGCAGCAGCTGTTCCAACGCGGGCCTGAGCTCCTGGGCTGTGGGAGCGGCAGCCTGGGCCGGGCCGGCTCCGAAGGCAAGGGAAAGCGCGGCAAGGGCGCCGAGGACTGTATGAGCAGGTTTCATAGAATTTGTTCTCCGTAATTCAGCGGGATGCGCAGCCGCACAGACGCGGTGCCATCCTGGGACAATGTGCTCAGAGAAAGTATTTGTAATTACACGAGCGGTCAACGGTCTTTTGCGGCTACGTCAGAGAGCTTCCGGAAGAGCCGGAGCCAGTGTCTGTCCGTCATCTGTCCTCTGCGCATGCTCGCCGTTCCTGAAACCCCGTCTTCCTTCCTGTCCGGCAGTTCCTTCTCCGGCCCACCCGCAGAGCAAAAGTAAAAGCCCCGGAAAAATCCGGGGCTCCACCAGTGAAGAAAATATGCCGCTTGTGTCAGTGCTACTTGTGCAGAGAAAGACCTATGCCCTGGAAGAGCTCCATGATGCCGAAGCCGTACCAGAGTGTATAGATGATGTAGAAGGCCAGCATGACAACAATCAGCAGAATGTGGTCGCTGACTTTTGCCACCGGCACACTGTAGAAATTATTGCCGGGCTCAAGGGCTCTGCGAATCACCTGGTCAACGACCTTGGCATCCTGAATGCGTCCCTGACGCTGCAGATCCTTCACCGCGGGGTTCAGAGAATACCAGAAGGCGCGCGCGACCAGCAGCGCCGGCTGATGATATTTGTCCTCAATGGTCTTGGTGTCGTTGAAATAAAGCCTGTCACCGACATCCGTGGCAGCAGTAAGAATGCCGCCGAGATCGCCCTTGATGAGAAGTCTGTTGCCGTTGATCTGGGCCTGAGCTCCGCAGGTTTCATAGACCTTGACCATGGCTTCGGCAAGTTCGTGCTTCAGAGCCACATTCAATTCGACAGGGCTGCCCTTGACCGTTTCCACTGTCTCGCGCACGGCCGGAACAAAGTAGGACGATCCCTTGGACAGGGAGTTGAACACCGAGTCCGCATACTCCAGACCGGTCAGATGGTTGCCGTATTCGTCATGAAGCATGGGGAAGAGCAGAAAAATACAGACGGACGCAAAGGTGAAGAGAAGAAGCGCGCCCTTCACAAACGGTTTTCTTTGATGAATCAGCATGCCTTAGTCCCCTCTGAGCTTCGAAAAATTGACGACAAACTTGCTGATGACCCAGAAGCCAAAGAAGGCCACAACACCCCAGAAGACAATGTTGCCGCAGAATTCTATGCCGTTGACGAGCCACATGGGGAGGTCGATGACCTCCATCTCAACGAGTTTCTTGGGCAGGGTGGAAACGCGGTTGAAGAAGCCGGCCAGAATGGACATGGCATAGAAACCGCGAATCTGGGCGCCGGCGACGACCTTGGTGGTCAGCGCGCCGATCTGGATGCCGAGGAGGGAGCCGAGAAGCATGCCGATGGCCAGAGTGTAGAAAACGTAGCCGTAAATGGCGTACTGGCCCACAGCCGCGAAACCGGCGGTAAAGATAATCTGGAAAATGTCGGTGCCGACAGTGGTCATGGCGGACACGCCGAAGACATACACAAACATGGGGAAGGTGACGAAACCGCCGCCGACGCCCATGATGGCAGCCAGAAGGCCGACAAAAATGCCGCCGCAGGCCACAATCCATGCGGACAGTCTGCGGCCGCCGGGAACCACGCCTTCATCAAAGGAGATCATGGGCGGAATGTGCAGGGCCTGAAGCTTGAGGCTGATGCCGGTCTTGCTGGACGGCTTCCCTTCGGGAGCATCCTTCTTGACAATGCGGTTCGTCAGCCTCAGGTAGTCATACATGGCGTAGAAGCCGAGGAAACCGAGCAGAAGGACGTACACGACAGTGATGAAGATGTCGGAAAGAATGGGATTGAAATTGTAAAGGCCCTTGTTGAGGGCGCCGCCGATAAAGGTGCCCACAATGGAGCCGACCAGGAAGGCAAGAGCCAGCTTGACGGAAACGTTGCCAAGCTTCTTGTGAATGGTCGTGCCCATGATGGCCTTGGCAAAGATATGGAAAAGGTCCGTGCCGACAGCCAGGATGCCCTTGACGCCCACAGCCATGAGGGCAGGGGTGATGATGAAGCCACCGCCCGCTCCGATACAGCCGGTGATAAGCCCCGCAGCCACACCTACTGCAATCGAAGTGAGAAAGATGGTCGTTGTGTAAAATGAGGGAGCATATGCTGCCTTGCCCCCCAGGATTTCATGACCGACATACGCCTCTGCAACGCAACAGGCGAGGATCGGCACCGCCAGAGCCAGAAGAATCAGCATCTTTCTGCGATTCTTCAGAATCGAGGTCGAAACCTCTAGGTCCCATCGTGCATACGCTTGGGAGCCCGCTAAGAGCATT
>JAUNSE010000301.1 GCA_030539415.1 Desulfovibrionaceae bacterium | reverse complement strand
GCCCCGGTCGAAGGAGCCGTCGCGCGACAGCGTGCCGTCGGCTCCCGCGCGCAGGGGATGGTTCCAGCGCAGCGTGTCCTGAAAGGTGAGCGGATAGGGCCTTTTCGAGCCGGCGCCGGAGCGCAGGGCGTTGCGGCCCATAAGGCCCCACATGACCCAGGGGGTGACGCGCAGGCCCTCGACCGAGACAGGCAGGGCGAGCGAGAAGAGGTCCAGGCTGTCCAGGGCTGAGTCCGCGTCGCCGCCGGAGCCTGCGGTGTGGCTGTCATTGTACGGCCGGACCCAGGACAGGGTCAGGCCGGCATGTTCGGCCGCCTGCCAGCTGACCGTGATGCCGGCCGCGTCATCGTCCAGGACGGCCGAGCCGCCGGCGGCATTGGGCAGGACAAAGGGCTGAATGCCCATGCGCACTCTGATGCCCGTATCGGGCACGGCCCAGTCCGTATAGGCGTTCTTCACCTTGACATTTGTCTCGTCGGCGCCGAGCGCGCCCCCAAGGCCCGCCCGGCCCCAGGGGCTCGTGCCGATCTCGAAATACACCGTGCCGGACAGGTTCTCCGAGACCGCGGCATTGATCTGCAGGCGCGTGCGCTGGGCCGCGGTGAAGCGGTCGCCGGCATCTGCCCGCTTCTTCTCCGCCCCGGCCCCCTCGCGGCTCGCGGCCAGAAAGCTGCCGTCCCCGACACCAAAGCCGTAGAGAAAGCGCCCTCTGGCCCTGAAGTCCACAGCCCGCGCTTCAGGGCAGGGGCCAGGGGAGGATCCGGGGCAGGACACAAGGCAGCAGGCGGACACAAGGCCCGCGGCAAGAAGAATCGTCAGCAGTCTTTTCATGGCTCCCGCTCCGCACGGGCCGCCCGCGGGGCGGACGGCTTCCGCGCCCCGTGCCGAAACGAAAGAATTGTTTTCCGTTTCGATTTGATCTAAGAGCTGACCCTTGAATTGAAATCGATATTCAAATTCTAGCGTAATGCCCACTCCTTTCGCAAGGAGGAAGAAGGGCTGGCCGGAAGAACAGCAGTCCGAAGACTTCCTGTGATGTTCTATAACATGCGGATGTCGTTCAGACGCCTTCCGGAACAGGGAATTTCGCAAATCGTTCTGGCGAATATGCATCGGCCGGCTCCCGGCGGGCCGTGGGCATGGAGGAAGAGCTGTGGACAGAGCAGAGACAGGGCGCGCGGAGACGGACATGGCGGCGATCAGTGCGGCGGCCGGACCCGGGGCCGAAGCGAAGGACAGTCCGGCTGAGGAGCCGGCAGGCCGCAAACCAGGCTTCAGGGCCGGCCCGCAGGGCAGTGCTGCCGACGGCGGGCCGGACGGCGGACCCGGCAGCGGGGCCGAAGGAGCGGAAGGCGGCGCAGACAATGAATCCGCCGGCCCGCGCACGCGCCTCGGCGCCGTGCTCGGCTGGCTTGCGGTCCTGCTCGTCTCCATGTGCGTCTACGACGCCCTGCTCTGCACCTCCATCAAAAAGGAGCTCTGGGAGGGCGACATGGCCTCGGCGCGCCTTGCGGCGCAGCAGGTGGCGGGAGAGCTCGGGCGCGGCCTTGCCGTGGGCAAGCGCCTGACCGGCTATGCCGGCCTCGGGGCGCTGCTGGCCGACACGACCCGCGCGAGCGGCCTGCCCGTTGCCGTGTATGCCTCCGACGGGCGCCTCATAGCCGCCGGCGCCGCCGGCGAGAACGGCGCGACCATCACGGCGGAGCATTTTCTGGCAGGCCATCCGACCGTGCGCGAGGACGGCCTGGTCATCCGCGCGGACGAGGATGGGCGCACGGTCCTTGCCGCCGTGGACGGCCCCTCCGGCCGGACCGTCGGCTGGGTGGGCGCGCGTCTGGACGCAGGCCCCGTCGCGGCCGGGCTCGAGAGCCTGCTGCGGCATCAGATCCTGCAGCAGGCGATCTGCGCCGGCGCGGGCCTGGTCCTGCTCCTGCTTGTCCTGAACCTGCCGCGCTATCGGGCGGGCAGGCGGCGCGGCATGCATCTTTCCGTCGCCCGGCCGACGCGCAAAATCTATCTCGGCGTGCTGGTGCTGGTGCTCGCGGCCTGCGGCCTGTGCACCCTGCACGGCACGGCCGTCCACTACACGGCCTCCCTGCGGCAGGACGCGGCGCGCACCGGAGACCTGCTCGCCCGCACCCTGCACCGCCTGAACGCGGCCGGCGTGCCCCAGGCCAGCCTCGAGCGGGCCGGCGGCTATCTGTCCGGCATCGCCGCCCTGCACGACAATGCCGTCTCCCTGAAAATCCTCGCCGCGGACGGGCGCGTGCTGGCCGACACGGCCCCGGGCGGGGAGGAGCTGCTCGAGGGCGGGCGCAGCTGGCCCCTGCTGAAGCCCGTTGTGGGCGAGGCCGGGCGCAGCTGGGAGGCCGGCGCCGGTCTCTCCCTGCATATGGGCCTGCTGCGCGGGCACCTGGTCAGGCATCTTGTCGATGTGGCCCTGGACACCCTGACCATGACCGCCATTGCCGTCATCTTCATGCTGGAGGTCTTCAACGGCCTCGCCCGCTGCCTGCACTTCTTCCGGCGCAGGGCCCAGGCCCGGGCGGCCAGGACGGCCAAAGGCCCTGCCGGCGCCGTGCACGCGGCCGGCGGGGAGAGGGACTCGCGGCTTGCCACCTCCATGATGCGCCCGCTGGGCTTTCTGGCGATCTTCGCCATGGATCTCTCCATCTCCTTCATTCCCCTGCGCATGGCCGACCTCGTGCCGGAGGGGACGGCCGGCCGCAGCATACTGCTGGGCCTGCCGCTCTCAGCGTCAGTGGCCATGACCGCCCTGGCCGCCGTCGGAGCGGGCCTGTGGATACGGCGGCACGGCTCGCGCCCGCCCCTCATGGCCGGCCTTGTCCTGCTGGGCCTGGGGGACCTGGGCTCCATGCTGGCCCAGGCGCCCTGGCAGTTCATCGCGGCGCGCGGCTTCTCCGGGGCGGGCTACGGCCTCATGAGCATCACCGCCAAGGCCTGCACGGTCAGAGAGGGCATGCTCGCGGACATGTACGCCGGCTTCTGCTCCGGCGGACTCTGCGGCTGCGCCATGGGGGCCATGCTGGCCGAGCGCTTCGGCTACGAGCCGGTCTTTCTGATCTCCGCCTGCGCCCTGCTCTGCCTGGCGCCCCTGCCGATCCTCTTCGTGCGCGCCGGCCGTCCGGCGGACAGTGCCGGCGGGAGTGCCTCCGCAGCATCGAAAAAGTGCCCCAGCCTTGCCGAGACGCGCAGGCTTCTGGCCGACAGAAAGCTGCTCTGCTTCGTGCTGCTGGCCCTGATACCCACGGGCATGCTGGTCGCGGGCTTCTTCGGCTTCTTCATGCCGCTGCATCTCAAGAACGGCGGAGCCGCCCAGTCGGACATCGGCCGCATCTGCATGCTGAACAGCTTCATGGTGATCTATTTCGGGCCGCTCTTCGGCACCCTGGTCGCGAAGACCCGGGACAAGACCGGGCTGCTCTGCGCCGCCGTCCTGCT
>JAUNSE010000300.1 GCA_030539415.1 Desulfovibrionaceae bacterium | reverse complement strand
ACTCGTGTAGGAGAGCAGCTGCCCGCGCAGCTCGCGCACGTACTCCTGGGGCTTCAGGGCCCCGTTGACGGTCAGGCGGCTGCGGCCCGAGGCCAGCAGGTCCCTGCGCAGCACAAGCTGCCGCGTCTGGCACTCGTCCCCGAAGTCGTCGGCAGATGAGGCGGCAGGAGCGGCTGGGGCGGAGGAAGCCGGGGACGCGGAAGGGGCGGCCTCCCCGGAGCCGGCGGCCCTTGCGCCGGCCGTTTCCGGGGCCGGACCGGAGGCCTGGCCGGCGTCGGATGTCCGGGCGCTGCCGCGGTCGGGCTCGTCCAGCGGGGCGTCCAGGCTGAAGAGGGCCTCCACATGGGCCCTTTCGGCACCCGGGCGGACCATGTCGGCCTTCAGCCTGTCGCCCAGGAGAAAGCCCAGGGCTTTCAGGATGAAGCTCTTGCCGGCGCCCGTCTCGCCCGTGAGCACGTTCATGCCCTGGTCGAACTCAAGCTCCATGTCCTCGATGAGGGCGAGATTCTGTATGCGCAAATACTCAAGCATTGTGTCACCGTTCAGGAAGGAGGCGGATGGATGCGGGGCGGAGAAGACAGGTCCGGGGCCGGATGGTCCGGCCCCGGAGGAGATTACTTGCGACGCAGCCTGGGATCCAGCAGATCCCGCAGGCTCTCGCCCAGCAGATTGTAGCCGAGCACCGTGAGCAGGATGGCCAGGCCCGGGAAGAGCGAGAGCCAGGGGGCTATCTCGATGACGGACTTGCCTTCCATGAGCATGTTGCCCCAGCTGGCCTGCGGCGGGGAGACGCCGAGGCCGAGGAAGCTCAGGCCCGACTCGGTCAGGATGGCCCCGCCCACGCCCAGGATGGCGGTGATGGTCACCGGGGCCATGGCGTTGGGCAGGATGTGGCGCAGGAGCACCCTGGGCGTGGAGACGCCCGAGAGTCTCGCCGCGGCCACGAACTCCCGCTCGCGCAGGGAGAGGGTCTCGGCCCTGACCAGGCGCGCCACGCCCATCCAGGAGGTCAGGCCTATCACCACCATGATGTTGGTGAGGCTGGGCTCCAGGAAGGCCACCACGGCCAGAATCAGGAAGAAGGACGGGAAGCAGAGCATGACGTCCACACCGCGCATGATGATCTCGTCCGTGATGCCGCGGAAGTAGCCGCTCACAAGGCCCAGGACGGCCCCGATGGAGATGGAGATGCCCACGGCCACGAAGCCGACCCAGAGGGAGACCCTGCCGCCGTAGAGCAGGCGGGAGAGCACGTCCCTGCCCAGGCGGTCCGTGCCGAGCAGATAGGTGTCGCCCGGCGGCAGGAAGATGTCGGAGAGGTGCATCTCGTTGGGGTCGAAGGGGGCTATGAACGGGGCCAGCAGGGCGGCCGCGCTCATGCCGAGCACCAGGACGAGGCCCAGGACGAGCATGATGTTGCGGGCGAGGAGGCTTTTGAAGCGGAACAGTGTCATCGGCGGGCCTCCCTTATGACGCGCTTCTAGCTTTCGCGCCCGAGCGTATGCGCGGGTCGGCCAGGCCGTAGCAGAGGTCGGCCAGCACGTTGCCGGCCAGCGTCAGCACCGCGCCCAGGACCAGGTTGCCCATGATGAGCGGGTAGTCGCGGGCCATGACGGCCGCGTAGAAGAGCTGGCCCAGGCCAGGCAGGGCGAAGATGCTCTCGATGATGACCGAGCCGCCGATGAGGCCGGGCACGGACAGGCCGAGCAGGGTGATGAGCGGCAGCAGCGCGTTGCGCAGGCCGTGCCGCCAGATGACCGTGCCGGCGGGAAGTCCCTTGGCCCTGGCCGTCAGCATGTAGTCCTGCTCCATGACCTCGAGCATGCAGGCGCGCATGTAGCGGGACATGCCGGCAAGGCTGCCGAAGGTGTAGACCGCCACCGGCAGCACGAGGTGCGAGGTCACGTCGCAGACCTTCTCCCAGGCGCTCATGGACTCGAAGCCCAGCGAGGTGATGCCGGACATGGGCAGCCAGCCGAGATCGATGCCGAAGAGCATCATCAGCATCAGGGCCAGCCAGAAGGACGGCATGGCGAAGCCGATGAAGACCAGGATGGTCACCAGGCGGTCGCCCAGGCTACCGCGCCTCACGGCCGAGAAGACGCCCAGGGGCACGGCGATGAGCAGGGTCAGCACCAGGGAGGCCACGTTCATGCCGAGGGTGAGCGGCAGGCGCTCCAGAATCTTGTCCATGACCGGACGGGCGTCCGCCGACATGGAGACGCCGAAGTCCAGCTGCACCAGGCGGGCGATCCAGTCCAGGTACTGCTTCCACAGGGGCTGGTTGAGGCCGTAGATCTCCTCCAGCCTGAGCCTTGCGGCATGGCCGGCCAGGGGATTGAGGGTGGTCTCCATGTCCGTGGGCGAGCCCGGGGCCAGATGGATGACCGCGAAGCTGATGATGGTGATGCCCCAGAAGACCAGCAGCATCCACACGACCTTGCGCACGACGCGGGAGGCCGTAAAGCGGGAAGGGCTCAAGACTATTCCGTCCTCGCCGCCCAGCGGCCTATGGCGGCGCACTCGCGGGCCCAGGCGGCATCGTCCAGGCGGACGCGCAGGAAGGCCAGGTAGAGGCTGTCCAGCATGCCGGTCGCGGTCTCGAGCAGGGCGATCTTCTCGAGCACCATGGCGTCGGGATCGTCGTCCTCGCCTGGCTTCTCGACCTTGGGCGTCTTGAGGGAGTTGAGGCTGAAGTCCTCGGCTCTGAGCACCACCGAGTAGGTGAAGTCGTCCCGGGTGAGCTGGAGCAGGCTTCTGGTGACCTTCTTGCCGGTGGCAAGGCCCACGCGGGCCTCGCGCAGGGGCGAGCAGGCTCCGGAGACGGCGGCCGTCTCGTGATTGTCGCCGTCGCCGCCCTCCACGGTCATGCGCTGCTCCATGGAGACGGCGAAGGGCGCGCCGCTCTCGTCGGCGAAGGCGTCCGGGCTGGTGTCCGAGCGGTACCACAGCCAGGTGAGGAATTCCTGTCCGAGAATGTTGTCCGGGGTGTTGGGATCTGAACTCATTGCGTGTCTCTTCCTTGAAGCGCAGGAAATCAGTTGAAGGCCGAGGGCTGGATGGACGCGACGGCGTCCGCCTTGTCGTCGCCGAGCAGGCTCACGGCAAGGCCGGAGGGCGTCAGCTGGGCGAGGTGCAGGCCGAAGGTCTCCTGGAAGAGCTGCATGAACAGCTCGATGACCTTGCCCTGGGTGGAGGCCAGCCAGACTTCGCCCTTCACGGTGTTCCAGATGACGTTGATCTCGGCCGGAACGGGCAGGAAGCCCTTGCGCAGGCGCAGGATGACCTGCTCCTTGATTTCCTTCTTGCGCTCCTTGGAGATGTACTTCTTGCCGGCGGCCTGAATGGCGAGCTTCTCCTTCTTGAGGGCCAGCGTGAGGTGCTTCCTGATGACGCCGGCCGGGATGCGGGGGGTGTCGATGCGCAGGGAGAAGGTCATGTACGCGCCCTTCTGGGGCGGAGCCG
>JAUNSE010000299.1 GCA_030539415.1 Desulfovibrionaceae bacterium | reverse complement strand
TTCTGCTGGACCTCGACATCGCCCGCCGCATCGGCGTGGAGCAGGCCATGGGCCTGCTGGATCTTCTGCAGCGCAGCGGGCAGGTGCTGGCGCCCCTCGCCGCCGGCGCGGTGCTGGTCTATCTCTCCGCCGACAGCATCGCCTTTGCCGGCTGCGCCCTCTTCGCCGTCCTGGCCCTGCTCTTCTTCATGCTGGTCGGCGGACGCGGTCGGCGCGCCCGGCCGGCGGCCGCGGGCGAAGCCGGGCCCGGGGAGCATTCCGCCGCCTGATGACACGCGAAGAAAGTGCTTGCGAAGGAATGACGTGACAATGAAAGCGGCAGGGGCGCCCCGTGCGCCGCTGCCGGGGCCTGTCCCGCGTCCCGCAATGCTGCCGGCGGCAGAACTGCCGTCAGTCATGTCCGGGATGCTCCCGGACAGGCCTATTTTTCTTGTGTTTTTTCTGTTTTCGCCTGAACGGGCCATGGAGGCCGTCATGGAAAAAGTCAAGCGTGTTCTACAAGATTGAAGATGAATTTCAGTTCCTGTATGCCCGAGCCTGTCATTATGATGGCGGAAGAACGCCACGGACGGCCTGTACGAGCAGACAGGTCCGAAAACCCGAAAAAACAACCCTGTATGGAAATGCTGGCAAGGAGGCATGGCATGCAGACACACGGAGCAATCACCAATCTCAAAAACAGGTACCGCGCCATACTGCGCGGCTGCCGTCTCAAGAACTGGCTGGCCTGCGCCGGCCTCGTCGCGCTGCTGGGCGGAGCGGGAGCGGCTCCGGCCCAGGCGGCGATGATCCCCCTGTGGGGCCTTCTGGGCAGCACCGGCACCACAGCCGCCATTGAGGACGGCAGTGTCACCACGGACAGCGCGACCTACGACGGCAGCGAGAGCGAGAGCGTCGAGTCCGGCGGCGCCATCAATTATCCGAATATCGTGATTTCCGGCTCTGGAAACACTTTCCAGAACTATCAGGCCGGCAGCGGCGGGGCGCTGTACAGCAGCAGCACCATCACCATCTCCGGAGACAGCAACACCTTCAGCAGCAACACGGCCACATACAGCGGCGGCGCCATCTATCTTGGCGGCAATTCCATGACACTTTCCGGAACTGGACTGGTCTTCGAAGGCAACAGCGCGGAAGACGGCGGCGCCCTGTACGCTGGAGAGGGAAGCGTCACCCTCTCCGGCGAGACGACCTTCACGGAAAATACGGCGACAAATGTCGGCGGCGCCATATGCAACGCGGATCTCGCCAGCACCTTCACAATCAGCGGCATCGCGACCTTCTCCGGCAACAGCGCCTCGTACGGCGGGGCCATCTACAACACCGGCAATTTCCTCATTGAAGAAGGCGGCAGCGTCATTCTCGAGACCGCGTCGGACACCATCTACAATGATCAGTATGCGTTTACCGACGAGGAGACGGGCATCACCACCCAGAACTCCTTCACTGTCAGGGGCACACTGTCCGGCAGCTCGACCAGGCTCACCAACGCGAGCCTCTTCACGGTCGACGGCGGCCAGCTGACCCTGGCCTCGGCCGATTTCGGCAACTATCCCGTGCCGGGCACCGATGAGTCAGAGGACGAGGAGGAAAGCGGAGAAGCGCAGACCCTGGCCGGGACCTTCACCGTGACCAACGGCGGCTTCGCGCACATCGCGGATCCTGATGCCTCGTACTTCATCGCCGGCACCATCACTGTCGACAACAATTCAGTCCTCATGTTCGGAAATTACGAGAATCTGGCCGACGTGCTGAGCGAGGCCGGCTTCACGGCCGCAAGCCGCGAGAATCCGGTCAACGACTATGCCGTCAGCGCCGGCGCCTCGGTCCTGGCCATCGCCTCTCCCGTCAATGTCGGCCCGGTCGGCCTGACCGTGGGCTCGGGCACGACTGTCAGCAGCGGCGTCAGCTTCGGCTCCGGCTCGGTGCTGGTGGTGGATGCCTCCTCCCTCACCGGGCTCACCGAGGCTTCGGGACTCTCGGCCTCCTATGCCGCCCTGCAGACGGACGGCGCCATCTCCGTGGCCGCCGATTCCTCTCTGGTGGTGACCAGCCTCAGGACGACCGGCTGCTATGCCATTGCCGCGGGCGCTTCCGTCAGCCTCGAGGAAGGCGCATGGAGCGATGGCAATCTGTCCGCCGCCGCCCTTGAAACGGCCAGCGCCCTGCTGGAGGTGACTGCTGCCTCGGTCGATGTCACCACGGACAGCGACGGCAAACAGCTCGTCTACCTCTCGGCCACCATAGAGCAGAATTCCATAGCCGATGACGACGAGGACGGAGACGCCTCCGAAAGCTCGCAGGCCCGCATGGACGCAGGCCTTGTCACCCTCATAGACAATGCCGTCACCGCCGGCTATCTGGACGAGAACAGCGCCAGTTTCGGCGAGCGCTTCATCAACCGCGCCATCAACAATGCCGACTCGGCCGACGGCCGCATGCGCACCATCGAGGGCGCGGCCAGACTAGGCATGCTGTCCGCCATTCCGCAGCAGCTGCTCTCCCTGGGCAATGAGGCCGGGCGCATGGCCCAGGCCCGCACCGCCTTCTCAGGGCTCCCCCTGCCCCAGGGCGGCGTGAGCGAGCTTTCCGGCGAAGGCCTCAAGGCCTCCGGCCTCTCGGGCGGCGACGAATACAAGAACGGCTTCGCCCTGTGGATTGCCCCCATGTACAAGCACCTCTCGGGTGCGGACTTTGCGGCCGGCAACTACGACGCCGGCTTCAAAACCGACATGGGCGGCCTCATGCTGGGCATGGACTGGACCTTTGATTCTTCTCTGCGCCTTGGTGTGCAGCTCAACATGGGCGGCGGCTACACGAAGTCAACAGGCTCCTTCGCCGACACCGAGAATAGCTTCAACTGGTGGGGTGCGGGCCTTTACGGCGGCTACAGAATCGGCAACTTCGGCATCACGGCCGATGCCGGCGTGACCTCCTCCTACAACAAGATGAGCCAGGATCTGGACAGCACCCTGGACATGGGGAGCGACCTTGAGGCCGACACCAGGGCCGAGAGCTGGACCGCCGCTCTGAACTTCGAGTACCGCGTGGAAACCTCCGTGCTGGACATCATCCCGCATGTGGGCGCCCGCTACACCGCCCTGCATGTGTACGGCTACGACACCGAGGCCCAAGGGCAGACCGTGCTCGAGTCCGACGACATCTGGGCGCATGTCTGGCAGTTCCCTGTCGGCGTGACCCTGACAAAGGACTTTGTGACGGAGTCCGGCTGGACCGTCAGCCCCAGAGTGGACTTTGCGGTCATTCCGGCGGCGGGAGACCTCGAGACGAAGCAGGATGTCTCCTTCCACGGAATTCCGGGCTCGGCCGAGCTTGAAGGCGACATCATGGATGCCTGGACCGGTCAGGGCCAGGCCGGCATCGCCTTCGCGACAGGCACAGGCCTCTCCTTCGGCGTGGACTACACCTTCCAGGCGAGCCGCCATCAGACGAGCCACGGCCTGCAGGGCA
>JAUNSE010000298.1:2513-3479 GCA_030539415.1 Desulfovibrionaceae bacterium | reverse complement strand
TGGTTTTGGAGGCGCGAACCGGATTGCTGGCAAACGCTACGGCTCTGGCTGTCGCTCTTTCCGGCACATAGGCGTTGGTCTTGTGCGTGGAGTGTGTGACGTCCTTAAGAAAATGCGGATTGTAGTCCCTGAACTCATTCCAGGACATATCGCATGCACCGGCCATTGCCTTCAGGCTGGTGGCGGGCGCGAGACGGACCTTGCTCACCTGGGGTGCCGCATCGGGATTGATTGGAGCAAAACCAAGCTCTTCAAGATTTTCCATGATTGCGGCAATCGCCAGGAAGCGGGGAACATACTGGCGGGTCTCTTCTCTCAGTCTGGTCTTTTCATCCAGCGATTCGTTTCTCGTCAGCACGCCGAAGAAAGTGCGCTTGCCCGCAGCTTTGCACGCGCGCCCCATCTTGCCTTCCCCGGCATTGTAGGCAGCGATGGCAGTCGGCCAGTCGCCGAACTGTCCATAGAGCTTTTTCAGGTATTCCGCCGCCGCGACTGTCGCGCTGTACACATCCAGACGCTCGTCCTCCCAGCTGTCCTGCTGGAGGCCGAACTTCATGCCTGTATAGGGCATGAACTGCCACGCACCTGCCGCACCGGCCTGTGAGCGGGCCTTGGGATTGTATCCGCTTTCAACGATGGCCAGATAGGCAAGCTCCTCGGGCATCCCGCGCGAACGGAAGACGCCTTTGGCATAGACCAGATACTTCTCGGCCCGCTTCGAAACAATGTCTATTGTCTTGCGGCCGCGATGCAGGAAGAAGGAAGCCTGCTGCTCAACCAGAGGAGCAGCATGGTCGGGCACCGAGCGGGCTATCACGCCCTGGTGCTGTGCGAGAATGGCGCGTTCACGGTCCGTCAGATCGCTCTTGCCGCTGATGGTCGGCATGAACTCCGCCTGCTTGGCCGAACAGCCCGCGCAAAAGGCAGCGAGCACGCAGATCAGTATCAGACGGCTCAGAAACTCTT
>JAUNSE010000298.1:0-2503 GCA_030539415.1 Desulfovibrionaceae bacterium | reverse complement strand
GCAGTAGCATACCAGGAGGTTTTATCCAACTGGGAAACTCTTGAGAATGAAACGTGTAAAGCTTAGCCATTCCTGCACCCTGAAATTCAGTCTCTTGCACTGGCGAAGGGGTTCGGATAGAAGCCCAAAAATCATCCCTCACACCAGGAATCAGTATGGAAACAACCGACTCATTTATCCTTCCCGGTCTGAAGCCCGTCCTCGAGCTTCTTCGCGAAAATCCCGGCCGTATCGATCAGGTGGTCTGCCGCAAGGGAGGGCGCTCTCCGGAACTTCTCGAGATTCAAGAGCTCTGCCGCAGGAACCACATTCACTATCAGCTTGTTGAAACTCCCGCCCTTGACCGTCTCTGTCGTTCCGACAGGGACAGGGGGGGCGCTCAGGCTCATCATCAGGGAGTTGTCGCGAGACTTGCCAGTATCTCGACGATTTCTCTTGACGAACTGCTGACATCGGCCGGTTCTGCGCCTTTGCCGATCATTGTCGCCCTCGACCAGGTCAAGGACCCGGGCAATGTGGGAACACTTGCCCGCACAATGTACGCATTGGGCGCCGGAGGTCTTCTGATGCCGGAGCACAACTCCGCCTTCCTCGGACCTGCCGCCCTTCGCTCCTCGGCAGGCGCCCTTGGCCGTCTGCCGATTGCCCGCGCCACCAATCTTGCCAGGGCCCTCGATGAGGCCGAGGAAAGAGGATTCACAATCTACGGGACCGGTTCCGGTCCTTCGGGTCCGGTCCTCAATCCCTATGTCGAGGGACTCAGGTTTCCGTCCGTTCTTGTGCTTGGCAGCGAGGAGAAGGGACTGCGTCCCGGCGTCGCCAAGAGGTGCTCGCACTGGCTGAACATTCCGTTCCGCCGTGACTTTGACTCCCTCAATGTCGCTCAGGCCGGCGGAATTCTCCTGGCCCTTGCGGCGGCGCACGACACGCTTCACAAATCCCTGTCGGACGACTGAAAAAATTTTTTAGGGCAAAAGACAATCTTTTTATCTTTTTACAGCGTCTAAAAATCAACTCGTCAAAAAATTGACACCCCCTTTGAGCTGGACTGCTCAAAGGGGGTGTCTTTATTTCGACTGTACTGCCCGACTATTTCACTGCTTCAGACTGCACAAATTCTGATCGTCTTTCTGTAATGCCGGAATAGGCACGGTGTTGTCATTTTTTTGCTGCATCCTGAATGCTTTGTCAGATTGTTTTTATTCAAACTGAACAGGAAGACTGCGCAACGCTTCGTTCTGCACATGAGCCTGCACGGCAGGCCCCTGTTCGTACAGCCATGGGTCGTTGCTTGTCGTCAACCCCTGCCGCATCAGTTCATCCACCATGCGCTGGCAGATATCCTCAACAAGGACGGAAAAATCCCTGGCTGAATTCTCAAGCGGAGAGAGACAGTTGAGCTGTTCAAGCGAAGCGGAGATGCCGGCCCCGAGAGGGGAGAGAGCCGCCATTGCCTTGTCGGCCCACTTGTAGAACGGCATGTAGCGCCTGTGCAGCAGGAAAACCATGCTTATTATGGCTTCGGTAAAGCGGATGCGGCAAATGTTGACGGCCGTGCAGGCGTAGCGGCTCATCATGCGCGGCAGATTGTACTGTCCCGCCTGGGCTGCGGCCACACAGCGGGCAGCCAGTTTCTTGATGCGTATGTCCTCGGGATAAAAATCCAGGAGGCGGCTGCGAATGCCGGAGAAAATGCCGGCAGGGTCGGCAAAGACCTCGCCGTTGGTGGCCACAGCCAGATAGGTTTCAGGTATGGCCCGCCATTCGGCCAGAGTTTCCGGGCAGCGGGGGACATTGAGGAAGCGCCGGTAAAAGCCCTCGATGGGCAGAGGACCGACGCGGTTCATTCTGACATCAGGCGCCATGCGCACGGCAAAGCCCGCATATGTCTCCGGCAGTCGCGCCAGTGCGGCGTCTATCCGGTCGACGTTCTCAATCAGCATGTCCTGAGGAAGCCAGATGCAGAATGCGGGCCCCCAGTCGTGGTCCCGGGAAATTTCGTCATCAAAGCCGAAGCATTCCGACCCCTCGCCGACAAGCCCGACAGCCATGTGAGGCACAAGATCGGGAAGCCGCTCCTCGAGTATTGTTCTGCCGTATTCCTCATACAGCTGCCTGGCCAGGTCAAGACCTCTGCGACTGTCGGCCATATTTCCTCCGTAAAAAATTTTTTCTAATATTTTCGTGTATTCGCATTGCCTGTTCCCTCTCAAGGGAGTAAACAGTCTGCGGTGTACCATTGCCCAGAGAGGAGTGAACATGGAAACAAGCGAACTCGTCAAGCGTATCATCCAGAAAGAGTGGAATTTCTTCCAGCAGACGAAAAACGTCGGGGGACGATGCTCCTGTCAGGATGACCCCGACACCTTTGCCATCATGCGGGCAAGCCAGTTCTGCTGCTGGCCGGACGCTGCATTGAAAATGTATGATGCGGATCTGGACAAGTCCGCTGCGGAAGGACGCAATCCGATCACGGAAAAGTACGCCTACATGATGCGCAGCA
>JAUNSE010000297.1:1938-3484 GCA_030539415.1 Desulfovibrionaceae bacterium | reverse complement strand
AAGCCGTTCTTCACGGGCTTCAGCTCGATGTAATATTTCGGATCCTGCTGAATGATGTCATCGGTGCAGTAGAGGCTGCCGTTCTTCTGCACGCACATGCCCTCAAGATAGCAGATGCCCCGCTCGTCGGCGCCGCCGCTGATTTCGACGGCAATGCCGCCGCCGGCCTGCTTCAGCTCGAGGCCGCCGCTCACGCCCTTCTCGGCAGCCCTGTATCTGCCGAAGAAGTTCTGCTGTCCCGCGGTCGCGGCTGCGGGCCTGGGGCTGTAGGCCATGAAGCTGGTTTCCGCCTTCATGTACGGGGCCGAGATATAGGTGCCCTCGCTGCACAGTCCCTTGTATTCGCTCACCACCTCGACTCCGCCGTTGAAGGGCCTGATGGCGACCACATTCTTCGGATTGCCCGCGCTCTCCTCGTTGGCGCAGACAAGGACGCCGTTCTTCAGCTCGCAGCTGCCCCTGAAGGCGCACATGGCCATGTCCTCGACTCTCGTGGTCTCGATGTGCACGGGCATGCGGCCGGTGACGGGATGGACGGGGTACAGGTAGACCAGGCCGGCCGTGTCTCCGCTCTCGGACTCCAGGTAGTACTCGCCGATAAGGTCAAGCTGAAGGTCGGCAACGCCTGCCGCCTGTGCGGCGACACCCAGGCCCAGTGTCAGGCACAGGGCCAGCAGCAGAACGGAAAAAACGCATTTCATACTCTCTCCCTCCTTGAGGCATGTCCGGCCGTACGGCCGGTATTGGCTTCAAAATACAGAAAAAGAGGGAATCAGAAAAGCGTGTCCGCGCTCCCATCCCACTTGCTGGAAATGACCTGGATGGTGACGGCGCGCCACTTCTCAGATCTCTCCTCCTTCGTCACCGAGAATTTCCGTCTGCCGGGCCGTCTCGCACTCCTTCGTGTAAAAGACGCTCCTTGCGGCCTCTCCCACGCTGTCCGTGAACGCACCGTCCATCACTCCGCTGATGAGGGCGCCGACAAGCGGCACGGCCTTGCCGAGATTGATGGCTCCCGTCTGGCCGAACTTGGTCAGCAGCCGCGTACCCACTGCCTTGTTGATCTCTTTGATGGTCTGGGCGGACACGCTCTTCACCGCGTTTTTCGCCAGCTTTTCCCCCAGCTGCACGCCTGCGCTCCTCAGCAGCGCATGCGCGCTGTTGCCGGCCAGACACGTTATGCAGGCGGTGCGCACGCGGTCGTTGTTCGGATCCATGCCGCACATGCAGGCAATGGCGCCTATCATGCGCATCTGATGATAGAAGAGATTGGCAAGGTCCAAGGGTATCGCCGCCGGCAGCGTTATCAGTCCGCCAAGGCCGGCCAATGCGCCTCCGGCGGCCGTCTTGGCAATCTGCCAGCGGATGAGACTGGTTATCGCCTCCTCGACACTGTCACTGCCCTCCAGATAGTCTCTCGCAAGGTCCTCGCAGCTCCCCATGCCGGTTATGCCGCTCAGCGCCCTGTCAAACACGCTGTTGACCACGCTCATGAGCGCGCCTGCCGTAATCTCTTCGTCCATAGTCTCCTCCGCACTCGCTGTTC
>JAUNSE010000297.1:0-1928 GCA_030539415.1 Desulfovibrionaceae bacterium | reverse complement strand
CTGCCCATCAGGCATAACAGATTCCCTGCAGCAAGACAAAGCCGGCGGAGCCATCAGCCGCCGAAAACTCGGGCATGGACAATGCGCGGCATCCCGGACGGAAGGTCATATGAACGTTCCCCTGACCTGAGCAGCCCGTGCGCCGCACGCAGCAGATATTCCCGCATGACACCCTGTCAGGAACGGGAAAGGCACCACGCGCGAGGGCAGATACGGTCGCCCGAAATGTCGCATCGCGGGCGACCAAAGCGATGGCCGGATTCGGTAGACATAAACCCATGGCAGCCGCCATGAGCCCGCAAGCGCGGGCGCTCCGCGCAAGACCAGGAGGGTCACAAGCATGGGCAGGAGCACTGCTTCCGCGAATCAGTCCGAATCCCCCGCTTCCGGCAAGGTCCTCCCCGCGCCGAAGCGGCCGGTCCGGCTGAAAGCCTTCCGCTTCAGCGGACGGGCGCTGAGGAGGAAGCGCTCCTGTCCCCGAAACTGTCGCGTCTTTTCGGATGTCCACTACGCCGAGTGGATCAGCTTGACTAAAATCTGCTGCATCATCTGTTGACAAAATGTTATCCCATATTACATCTGCATCATAGGACAGCAATAGTTCTCCCGGCCATGGATGCCTGGAGCTGGCAAGCGCATAGAGCACCTCCCGCCTGAAGGAAGCCGCAGACGGGAACCGGAATCTCCCCGGACCGGAAGCATGGGATGCCCATGGCGCCGGTCCGGGGCTGACGCAATTCACAAGGAGATCAACTGATAGAAACAATATTTCAAGGAGGTCGTATGGATACCATCACTTCGGGAGACGCGGCCTGGGTTCTCTTCTTCAGCGCCCTGGCCCTCATCACCATCTTTCTTCAGCACGAGCCATCCTGATGACTCAGATGCCCCTGACATCCGCAGACAGAAGAAGCGAAACAAAAGGAGAATGCCTGTGACGCAGGAAACCGACGATGCCATTTTCTTCGACGACTATGCCACATGCGAGAAGGAGCTCGGCCGTGAGGTCGAGGACGTCTGCACGGCCGTCCGCGAGCTCGAGAAAGTGCTCGACGCGTACGCCCTGGACAAGGAGGCTGACATACGCGAGGTGATCCGGGCGATCCTGATGGAGAGATACAGGGAGCTCGACTGGCTCAAGGGTGAGGTCGAGGCCATGCCGGCCGAACTGACCGGCCCGCTCCTGGAAAAAATCCGCGGGGCGCGCCACCTTGTCACCATCACCGACTGGCAGACCAATTTTGTCGGCCGCCGTCTGCCGACGGCCTGATGCCGGACCAGCCAGGGCAGCATTGGCGGTACCGGACCTGAGGATGAAGAGCCCCGGTCCGGCACCTCTGCCCCAAAGGCCCGGGCCGAGCACATTTGAAAGGAGCGGCACCGAGCCTTGCGCTCCAGTGCCGACATCCTCCCGACCGGTCTGCCACGTCCTGTGCCCGACCTCGGTGGAGTACAGTGGCAGGTGCGATGGTTGTGATGGTTGAAAAGAATGTTCGTCGCTCCCTGCGAGCGGCCTCAGTGGCGGGCGTGCGACTGCAGATTTGAGACAGCAGGTCATCTGGAACCGGCCCCTCCCTCCGGGGGACGGGCCGGGGCTTCTGCGCTGCACACCGTGAAATGGATATGAGAGGCGGGACCGCCGCCGGTCTCTGTGCTACGGTACTGGCTTGTTCCGGGTCCATGGTTTGTCCGCAGGAGGAATCAGGAGTCTCTCCGGGAAGCGGTGCAGTGTGCAGGACTCGGAAGAGCCCATGAGCGGCCGAAAACCGGCTCCGTGCCGTGTCAGCCATGATGGCAGGTTTCTTCCCCGGAAGGCGGCGCAGGGCGGAGAGTGTCTGCAGGCAGCCGGACAGGCTCGAAACCTGGCGCCGATGCCCGCGAACGGAGCCGCTCAAAAAGTAGATTCAAAAAAAGTGGGGGAATACGTT
>JAUNSE010000296.1 GCA_030539415.1 Desulfovibrionaceae bacterium | reverse complement strand
CGCCCCATAGCCGACGACGACCATCCCGTGGAGCCGGCAGGCAAGGTCCTGCGCGAAAACTGGCTCTACCTCGTGCCCATCGCCCTGCTGGTCTTCCTCATTGTGCAGCGCGTGACCCCCACGGTCGTGGGCCTGTGCGCCACAGCTGCCGTCATCGTCGTGAGCTGGCTCATGCCCGGCTGCCGCCTGGGTGTCAGGGAGATATACGGCGTGCTGCGCAGGACCTGTCTCGGCATCCTGACTGTCGCCAACGCCTCGGCCGCCGCCGGCATGGTCATCGGCGGCATCATGCTCACCGGCCTCGGCGGCAAGTTCACAAGCCTCGTCTTCGCAGCCACGGGCGGCCAGAGCGGCCTGTGCCTCGGCATGGTGGCGCTCGTCTGCATCGTGCTCGGCATGGGCATGCCCGTGCCCGCGGCCTACGTGCTTACCGCCACCCTGGCCGCGCCGGCCCTGCTCGAGTTCAAGTTCTCGCTGATGAGCTCGCACCTGTTCATCGTGTACTTTGCGGCCATTTCCGCCATCACCCCGCCTGTGGCCGTGGCCGCCTACGCCGCCGCGGGCCTCTCGGAGGGCAATCCCAACAGCACCGGCGTGCAGGCCGTGAAGCTCTCCATCGCGGCCTATCTCGTGCCCTTCGTCTTCATGTACAGGCCCGGCCTGCTCATGAGCGGCTCCCTCTTCGACATCGTGTACGCGACGGTAGTGACCGGAGTCGGCGTGCTCTGCGTGGCCTCGGCCCTGGAGGGCTATCTGCACGGCCCGGTCCGCTCGATGCTGTACAGGCTGCTGCTGGGAGCGGCAGGCATCGTCTTCATCTGGCCCGCCTTCTGGTCGGACATCGCGGGCTTCGTGATATTCGCCCTGGTCCTGGGCCATCAGATCATCATCCGCAAGAACAATCCTGACCCTGCCCTTCAGGACAGAGCGGCATAGGAGCTCGTATGGACAAGAATCCCGAAATCATCCGCCTGGAAACGGATCTGCTGATCCTGGGCACCGGCGCCGCCGGCTGCGGCGCGGCCCTCGCGGCCCGCGAGGCGGGCGTCAGAGTGCTGATGGTCGACAAGGGCAGGCTGGAAAGCTCCGGCTGCCTCGGCGGCGGAAACGACCACTTTGTGGCTGTGCTTGGCACTGACGAGCCCGAAGACACCATCGATGACCTTGTGCGCGTGCACAACAAGCCCGGCTCCGGCTTTTCCGAAAAGCAGATCCGCGAGTGGGGCTCGGTGATGCCGGCCATGGTGAAGTTCCTGGAAGGCGAGGGCGTGCACCTGCTGCACAATCCGGACGGAAGCTACCTGCGCACCGCCGGCCGCGGCGAGCCGGCCTGGTACATCAACATCGCCGAAGGCCAGCGCATCAAGCGCCTCATCGCGAAGCGCCTGCGGGCCATGGGCGCGGACGTGCTGGACCATGTGATGATCACGCGCCTGCTGACAAAGGACGGCCGCATTGCCGGCGCCGTCGGCTATCAGGTGCTGACAGGCCAGTGCTACGTCATAGCCGCCTCCACCGTAATCATGGCGCTCGGCAACAGCTGCAACCGGGCCACGGCCAATTCCACGGGCAATCCCTACAACACCTGGCACAGCCCCTTCAACACGGGCAGCCAGTACGTGCTGGCCTACGAGGCCGGGGCCGAAATCATCAACATGGACGTGAAGCAGCAGTCCACCCTCATCCCCAAGGGCTTCGGCTGCGCTGGCATGAACGGCATCAACGGCTCCGGAGCCCACGAGCTGAACGGCCTGGGCGAGCGCTTCATGCCGAAATACCATCCGCAGATGGAGAACTGCCCCCGCCAGTTCCAGATCAGCGGCACCCACAGGGAGCTGGTCGAGGGGCGCGGCCCCTTCCACATGGAGATGCGCCACATCGCCCCGGACCTGCTGCATCATCTGCAGTACGTGCTCATGCCGGGCGACAAGGCCACCTTCCTGGACTACTGCGAGCAGCGCGGCGTGGATTTCGCGAAGGCCCCCATGGAGGTGGAGATAGGCGAAATCGAGTTCAGCGGCATGCTGGCCACGGACGACAATTACGAGACCACGGTGCCCGGCCTCTACAACGGCTGCGTCTTCTACACCTTCTCCGGATCCATGTGCAGCGGCTACATGGCCGCCCGCTCGGCCGCGGGCAGGCTCGCCCCGGTGCCGGACCTCTCCGGCCTGGAGAAGGAGATCGAGGCAGAGTGCCGCCGCATCCTGGAACCCCTGGAAAGGGACGGCGACGTCCTGACCCAGGAGATGTACGAGGCCTCCATACGCCAGGTCATGTCCTACTACATGGGCTATGTCCGCAACGAGGCCGGCATGAAGATAGCCCTGGAGCGGCTCGCCTTCATCGGCACCCACACGGACAGGGTGAAGGCGGCGAACATGCACGAGCTCATGATGGTGCACGAGGCCGAGCACCTGCTGATGTCCTGCACGCTGTCCACCCTGTGCACCATCGAGCGCCGGGAGAGCGGCCGCAGCGTCTACCGCAGGGCGGACTATCCGGAAAAGAGCGCCGAATACGACGGCCGCATTCTGGCGGTGGCGAAGAGGGACGGGCGTCCCGGAACATACTGGCGCTGACAGGCGGAAACAAAGGAGAAAGGACATGCCTCCGATTTACAGCAAGGAACTGAAAACACTGTACATACATCACTCCGGCCAGTTCCGCCAGACGCGCACCTCCCCCTGCGAGGACAAGTGCCTCGCCGGAAACTGCCTGCAGAAGGTGCACAGCCTGCTGGCCCAGGGCCGCACGGACGAGGCCCTGCGCTGCCTGCACGCCCGCAACCCCTTTCCCGGCGTGACCGGCCGCGTCTGCCCGCATCCCTGCGAGCGGGCCTGCAACCGCGGGCGGCATGACGAGCCGGTGGCCATGCACAGCCTCGAGCGCTTTGCCGCGGACAACGGCCGCGCCCCGGCCCTGACCCCGATGCCGGCCACAGGAAAGCGCATCGCGGTGATAGGGGCAGGCCCCGCCGGCCTCACGGCCGCGCGCTTCGCCGCCCTGCTCGGCCACAGCGTGGATGTGTACGAGAGCTCCCCGGTCATGGGCGGCGCCCCGCGCCAGGTCATACCGGACTTCAGACTGCCCAAGGACGTGGCGGACAGGGAGGCGGCCCGAGCCGTGGAGCGGAACGTGACCGTGCTCACCAACATCACCGTGGGCCGGGACATCCTGCTGGCCGATCTGCTCGGCCGCTACGACGCCTGCCTCATGAGCGTGGGGCTCTGGCGCGAGCGCATCCTGAACCTGCCCGGAAAGGAGCACCTCCAGCCGGCAGTGGCCTGGCTCAGGCGCATGACTCTGGACCGCGAGAGCTTCGAGGGCAGGGACGTGGTCATTCTGGGCGGCGGCGGTGTCGCCTTCGACTGCGCCTTCACGGCCCGCAGGCTGAAGGCCCGCTCCGTGCACCTGATCTGCCTCGAGGACGACAGCTGCATGCGCGCTCCGGCCGAGGAGGTCGCCCAGGCCAGAGAGGAGGGC
>JAUNSE010000295.1 GCA_030539415.1 Desulfovibrionaceae bacterium | reverse complement strand
CGGACTCCCGCGAGCTGCGGACGTTCTCCCCGAACAGAGGTCTATCCGGGCTGTCCGGCTGCTGGCTGGGTCTTGTGCTCACGAAGGGCTCCCGTCCTTGTAACCGTCCCGAAGAGACGGCGGATTTTTGCGTGCAGATTTTCTGCGGAGGAGCGGTCTTGTACGCAATTGCGCTCCAGATACGTGGTATATTTGTCTTCACCCGTGAAAAGTCAAGGGCAGACGGGACGCGCGGCGCCCGTCCGTCACACGCCTGTCACCGGGGGGCTGTTGCCTTTTTCTCCGGGAGGCCTATTTTTTACCCGTGCGGCCGGACGTACTGTCCGCACGCTTCCTTTCGGCCGCATTCGGCGCGGCCTTTTCTTCCGCCATCCAATGCGAGGTTTTTCATGCCAAGCTTTTTCAGGTCCGCCCGCATCGTCTTTCTGCTCCTGCTGGCCCTTGCTCTGGGCGCGCCCAGCCAGGCCTCCGCGAAAAAGGCCGCGGCCCCGGAGCCGGAGCCCGAACCGCAGGCCATGGTTCTTGCCAACAGGGGGCATCAGGACCTTGTGGCCATACGCATTCTGAGCGGAGAGGCAGCCGGCTTCGCCCGCACCGACCTGGCTCCCGGCGACGAGGACGAAATCGAGAACCCGGGCGGCGTGGCCGAAATCCGCATGGATCTCGGCCTCTCTCTGGCCAGATGGACGAAGGTGAACCTTGCCGGCGTCCGCGGCCTTGCCCTGTGCGGCGAACACGAAAACTGCCTGATCGTGCAGGACGAGGGCGGAGCGGAGCGTCATCTGCAGGGAACGGCCGAAAGCCTGCTTCCGGGAAAGGACGCCGTTCCCGCCTGCTCTCTGGAGGGGTTCCGCACCGGCATGACCATGAAGGACGCCTGCGGCCTGCTCAAGAAGTATGACGTCATGGAGGAGGACACGTTCCTCGCCCCCATGGGCTTTGCCAACATCGTCTGGAGCGCCCGCCTGTACGCCAACAGGGAAAACGCGGCCAGTCTCGGAGATGCCGTGCTCGAGAGCGTCGAGCTCAGGCAGAAGCTCGACGAGGACAACATCAGGGCCGTGCTGAAGACCGTGGAGCGGCAGAAGTACGTGGCCTGGCAGGCCGCGTTCCCGGGCATGGAGCTGACCTTCACGGAAATGCAGAACTACAGCGCGGACGACTGCGAGGAAATTCTCGAGCTCTGCCTTTCGGCCTTTCTGAAGTCCGGGCGCGGCAGCGCCACCATACAGTTCGTGCCCGCGAGCCTCATGCAGGCGCTCTCGAGCCTCGAGCTGCCCCGCGGCGACACGCAGATCTACAGCCTCATCCTGCACGAGGACTCGTCCACCATGACCCTGGACATGACCGCCTACAGCTTCGAGGAGCTGCAGCTGCAGTAGCCGCCTCCGGGCGGAGACGCGCGGCTTCCCGGTCCGGCCGGGCGGCCGCGCCGGAAGACACGGACAACGGGCCCCGGCGTAAGCCATGCGCTTCCGCCGGGGCCCGATGCGTTCTTTGTCTTTCTTCCAAAGCCGCTAGATGGCGCCGGTCTCCTTCTTGCGCTGCACGGCGGCCCTGAGCCAGGCGTACCATTCGTCAAGGCCCTCGTTCTTCGTCGCGGAGACGTGAATGATGGGCAGGTCCCTGTTCAGGCGGCGGGCGAACTGGCTGGCGCGCTCCACATCAAACTGCACGTAGGGCAGCAGGTCCACCTTGTTGAGGAGCATGACCTTGGCCAGGTTGAAGAGGAGGGGATACTTTTCGGGCTTGTCGTCGCCTTCCGTGACGGACAGGATGCCGACCTTGCCGTCTTCGCCCAGATCGAATTCGGTGGGGCAGACCAGGTTGCCCACATTCTCGATGAAGAGAATGTCCAGGCCGTTCATGTCCAGATGGTCCATGGCCTTGAGCACCAGATTGCTGTCCAGATGGCAGCCGCCGTCCGTGTCGATCTGCACGGCCTGGCAGCCGGTGGCGGCCACGCGGCGGGCGTCGTTGTCCGTCTGCAGATCGCCTTCGATGACGGCCATGCGGAACTCGCCGGCGAGATCGGTCAGCGTGCGCTCAAGCAGGGAGGTCTTGCCGGCGCCGGGGGAGGAGATCAGGTTGAGGGTCAGTATGCCCTTGACGCGCTCGCGCACCACGGCGGCCAGTTTCTCGTTGGCCTCCAGCACATTGCGTACAACGGGGATTTCCATGCTATGCTCCTTTATTGATATGCGGAATGCGCTGCCTGTCCCAGGCAGGGGAAAGGCGGCGGAACCGGCAGCCAGGTGCGGCGGCCCTATTCGCCTTCTATCCAAGTGACCTGCAGTTCCCTGCCCGACAGCACGCGGTGGCCGAAGACCTCTCCGCAGCCGGGACAGGGGGAGAGCTCCCTGGCAAGGGACTCGCCCTCGAACTCCGTTCCGCAGACGCCGCAGGCGAGCCGCAGGGGCACGCGCACGATGTCCAGGACCGCGCCCTCGTGGACGCTTCCGCGTGTCAGCGCCTCGAAGCCGAAGAGCAGGGAGTCGGTGACAACGCCGGAAATGGCGCCGACCTCGACGCGCAGAAGCTTCAGGCGGCTGCAGCCGTGCCTGGCGAGCTCGTCCTTGGCAATGTCGAGCATGTTCTCGGCCAGAGCCAGTTCATGCATGGGCAAACACTCCGAAAGCCGCTGAGGGAAGAGAGGTGGGAAAGGCCGGCGCGAAGCTCCGGCCGGCAGGTCCGGCAGCGCGCGGGCCCGCAGCACTGTACTGCCGCACAGGCGAAAAGACAACGCACCGGGCCGAAAGGACAGGGGCGCGCGAACTGCAACAGATATGAACATCTTGCCATTCCGGGCAGATGTTGTACAGTCTGCGGCAGGCCGAGAAGCGGACAGGAGTGCTTCCGCGCCGCAGGGGCGGCGCCTGTGCCGGCCATGCCATCAAGACAGTGTCTGTCCTCAGCACGAGGTTTTTCTTTGTGAACAAGATTATCATCGGTCTCATCGCGACCGTCGTCCTGCTTGGCGTGGCGCTTGTCACGCTCAACAATCAGCTCAAACCCAATGTGGCCGGCCAGTCGTCCATGGACGGAGCCGCCGCGCCCGCGGCCAGACTGCCGGAGCTGCCCGCCATTGCCGGCCAGACGGCGCAGACAAAGCTCATGCCCCTGCCCACTCCTCCCGAGGGGGAGGCGGAAACGCTCAAGGACATCTCGGTCGAGGCGAACATAGACAAGAAGCTTCCTCCCCTCGAGGACTATGTTCTGCACATGCCGGTCTCCAGACCGAACAGCCAGACTGCCCAGGCCCAGCCCGCGCCTTCCGCCGCCGGTTCCGCGCTTCTGGCCGACAGCACCCAGTCCCGGCCTCTGCCGCCGGCCGCGGCCGCCGACATGCAGGCGGCAGGTCAGGCGGTCATCCAGCCCGTCACCAGACCCGCGCCTGCCGTAACGGCCGCTGCTGCCGAAAAGCCCGCCGCGAAGCCCGCGGAGGACAGACCGGCTGTCGAGAAGCCCGCCGTGAAACCCGCGGAGGACAAG
>JAUNSE010000294.1 GCA_030539415.1 Desulfovibrionaceae bacterium | reverse complement strand
GTCGCTATTTCATCATATATATTGATGTTACATTGCAGATTCTGCTGCTCGAAGAATCATTATCACGCATACCAGCGAACCTGATGCCCTCTGTGAACTGTTCGCCGGCATTTTCAGGCACAAGTCCCGCAACTGCAGGTTTTGCCGCGCAAGGACAACATCGTTTTTTGTTTCATACCCAACAAATGCGCCTTTCAGAGCCATTCAGGCCGGCAAAACCGCTTCCGTTTTGTCTTGTGTTTTTTAGGCAGCATATTTCACAGTGTTTTGCTGTTCTTTGCAAAAATTCCGTCAGCATGCCCTTCTCTCCGCGCTTTCTCCCGCGAAACAGATCCTCGACTATCCGGCAGAACAGGCAGATGGCATTTCACGCTCCTGTCCGTCGCGGACATGAGCTGCCCGGCTGCCCGGGGCGTCCTCTTCCCTCTCTCCGGCAGTTCCGCCCGCGCCCTTCAGCCCGGAGACCCAGACCCTCTCCCGGGCCGTCCTTGCCGGAGCTTGCCATCAGCCGCCAGCCGACGCCGCATCCGCCCGTGCCTCTTCTGCCCCACGCATGCGCAAAAACGGGCCTCCCCCGCGCAAGCGGAAAGAGGCCCGTTCATTCTCAAGATATGCGGGTCAGGTCAATTCAGGCGGGATGCCTAGAACTCGTACCTGAGGGTGCCGAAGACACCGTGCCCGGTGGAGTGCTGGCCGGCCTGCAGGGTGTAGTTGACACCCAGGTGCAGACTGTCGGTGCCGAATTCCACTCCTGCCGTGCCCTGCCAGGTGAAATAGTCCATCATCTGGGTTTCAGGGTCGGCCGTCGCGGCAAGGCCCGTGTAGCGCACGTCCTCGCGGGTCTTCACGTCGCCCGCGGCAGGAATGACCGTGAAGTCCAGGCTGGGCCTGAAGTGCCAGCGGTTCTCCAGCTCGAAGGACCTTTCGAAGGTGATGCCCACCGGGAAGGTCCAGATGGACTGCTGGGCGCCGTCGCTCTCCAGGATGGTGCCTGCGGAAGACTCGACATCGTACCCGTAGGTGTTGAGGCTCATGTACCTCACGCCCACATGCGGGATGAAGTCCAGAGCCGAGGTCTCGAAGGTGTACTCGGCCCTCAGGCCGGCTGTAATGGCCGAGGCCTGGATGTCCGCCTCAAGCTGGGAGCCCATGCCCAGACGGCTGTCCAGGCTGCCTTCCACGGAGTTCCAGGTGCTGGTGTACATGACATCGGCCATGACGCCGAAGCCGCAGCCGGTCCAGCCGGCATAGGCGCCCAGGCCCCAGAAGGTCATGCTGTTTTCCACACCGGACAGATCCCCGCTGCTCTCCGCGTAGCCGCCGCCCATGTTGAAGAGCAGGCCCGCGCGAATGTTGTTGGAGAAGGTGTAGTCCGCGCCTATGGCCACGCCGCCGATGTTGCCGTTGAAGCCGTAGTCCAGCTCGCCGGCCTCCATGCCGAAGCCCGAGCGGTTCTGCCACATGGGGGCAATCCACAGGGCGAAGCCGGCATCATTTGCTTTCACCTCGTCGCCGGCCGCATTGATGGCCATGACGCTGTCCTCGGAGGTGGCAAAGCCGAAGCGGGCCACCGCGGCGTTGGTGCCGGCATCGGAAGCCATCTTGGTCATCTGCGGCACTGCGCCCAGGGTCGCGAAGCGGGCCGTGGATTCGATGGCCTTGACCGCGGCGCCCTTGTCGGAGCCGAGATATCTGCTGTCCGTGGCGCGGGACAGGAAGCGCACGCCTGCGGCATCGGAGGTGGTGCTGTTGAGACCGCCGGCATAGAGGGCGTTCAGGAGCGCCCCGGCCTCGCCGGAGATGCCGCTGTAGGTCGAGGTGGCATCGGAGGCGGAGGTGGAGACCGTACCGTCCGCGCTCATGGTGAAGCTGACCATGTCCGAGCTGGCCTGGATGCTGGTCCAGGTCGCTTCGCTGTCGCCCGAGACGATGGTGTAGGTCTGGCCGGCAACGGCATCGTCAAGGACCAGGGTGGAGGTGGAGGCAACTGTCAGGGTGCCGCCCTCGGCCACTGTAATGGCGGCCGTTTCGGCGGCTGCCGCAGCGGAGACGGACAGGGTGCTGCCTGCCTCGAAGGAGACGCTGGCCCCATCGGCCACAGTCATGGTCGAGGAGCCGAGGTCCAGGGTGCCGCCGTTTTCGACGGTGGCAGAGCCGGCATTGATGTTCGTTGTGCCTGGGGCGAGGGTCGCGCCGCTGGCAACGGTCAGGCTGCCGGCAGTCTGGGTGTAGCTGCCCAGGGTGGTGGTGCCGGAAGCCGCGCTGACAGCGCCGCTGCTGGTGATGTCGTAGCCGGACGCGTCTATGGAGGAGCCGGCAAAGGTCAGCGCAGCGGTCTGTCTGACAGTCACCGCACCCGCGCCGCTGGCCGAGGTGACGGTCGCGGCAAGGCTGCTTTCATCCGTCTGGCCCAGAGTCAGCGAGCTGCCCTCGGTCGAGGCCAGAGCCAGGGAGACCGTGCCCGCATCCAGGGTCACCTCGCCGCTGTTGCTGAGGCTGCCGGTGCCCGAGACGTTTTCAACTTCGATGGAGACGCCGCTGGCGACATCGACATTGCCGTCCTCCAGGGCGAGATTGTTCAGCGGAATATAGTACTGCCCCTCCGTCTCGTCGCCTCCGTTTTCGATGGCTGTCGGAGTCCAGGTGGCGCCGTCGGCCAGGGTCACCGTCACGCCGGTGACATTGAAATAGGCGTCGGACGGCGGCGTGCCCGACTCCCAGCCCACGACGGTATTGCCGTTCCAGTACGAGTCCGAGCCGCTCAGGGTGATATCCACCGTCGCGTCTGTTCCGGTGCCGGAAGTGGCCTTGTCGTACTCGAAGCGGATGTCGCCGTTCAGCTGCACAGTTGCCGTGCCGGCCTTGTTGATGGTTGTCGATGCAAAGCCGCGGGTCAGGATGGCGTTGCCGCTTCCGCCCAGCGTGTTGACGTACAGGTCGCCGGCAATGTTTATCACACTCTGGGAGTAGGCGACTATCGCGCTGGCATCGGCTCCTTCCGCGACACTGACATCAATGTAGGTTCTGTCCGCACTGATGTTTATCGTTGCCACCTCGCCGGGTGCCGCGGTCGAGGAATTCTGCGCCTGTATGCCGTAGACGGTCCCCACATTGGCCGAAGAGCTGATACGCACTTCGGTTGCCGTCACGTTGATCAGACCGCCATTGGGATCGTTGTTTCCGTTTCCTCGGACTATCAAGGCTGCTGTGGTGCCGTCAGTCGTGTCATCTGCGGCGCGGCTGTTGCTGATGACAATCAGTTCCGTGTTCTCTCCGCCCAGATTGGCAATGGGCCGGTCGTTCGTGTTGGTGTAGTTGTGGACGCGCACGGCGGCGCTCTGAGTGCCTGCGGCCGTAGCGGCAATCTTGATGGAGCTGCCCGTATAGTTGATGGAGCCGCCCTCGGCGGCAACCACGCCGTACCAGGATTGGGGGGTGAACCAGATGTCGGCCGCCCCGGACCAGTCGATATCATCGGTGACTGTCACGGAGTTGCCGTT
>JAUNSE010000293.1 GCA_030539415.1 Desulfovibrionaceae bacterium | reverse complement strand
CGGCACTGCCTGCTTTGCATCCAGCATCGATCTGACGCCTCTTCAGGCGTACATGATCAGCCGGCAGAGATGGATTCTTGGACAGCTGTTCGACCACGACAGGAACCGCCTTGTCCTTGATGGCGAAAAACAGGGCGAAAATGCCATTGTCGGCGCCGAGTTCATCAACTTCATCGCCGTCCTGCTTTCAAACCGCCTGTTCAAACTCGCATATGAAGGCGGGGTGCTGGATGACTGCAGCTATTCGGTTCTGCTCGATTCTCTCAACGGGTGCGCCAGAGACATCAGCGCCGACCCGAATGCCATCCCAAGCATCAACGACAGCATGTGGAGGTCCGCGACCGGCGCGGAGAAGGAACTCATCATCTCTCTGGGCATAGCCGAAGGTGTCTATGCGCCCAAAAGGACCGGTCGTCCCAGAAAGGCGAGGGACACCGAGGGAAAGCCCGGGGAAAAGCGCAGGCCTGGCAGACCAAGGGGTAGCGGAAACAGGTCCGAAGCCTCATCGGCAAACGGTGAAGCCGAAGCTTGCGCGGCTCCCCGGACGGACAGACCGGCAGCAGACGCCGCGGCCGCCGCCGCTAGCATCCAGCCTGTCCCGAACGAAGGCGGGCCCGGACCCGCGCCGCTGTCAGCAAGCGGTCAGTCTGCGTCCGACAGTCCCGCCGAAGCACCGGAGCGCAGACGCGGACGGCCCCGCAAGGAGAGACCGCCCGAGGATGGTCCCAGGAGAGGCAGAGGGAGACCCGGAAAGGAGACGCCCGCCGACGACCGGCCCAGGAGGCCGCGCGGCAGGCCGAGAATTCATCCCGAGCCGGATCCCGACCAGCCGAGGCGCCCCCGGGGACGGCCGCGCATGCATCCCGAGCGCACCGGCGAGCCGGGACATCGGGGACGGCCGAGAAAGAATCGGGACAATATGGAAGAATAGCAGAGATATATCGCGGCTCTCCGGCGAAAAGCCGGGGAGCTTGCGAAGGGTTGCAGAATTCTGTTCGGGGCCTGTCCATTGGGACAGGCTCTTTTTTTCGCCCTTTTTCCGGCCGCCCTTGCGGCGCTTTATCTCCATCGTCCTGTGACAAAGCGCTTTGTCAGATAAATGCCGGCTGTCACTTTCTGAAACTGCAGTCATCTCCCGTTTGAAGCAGTCTTATTCCGAAAGAAAGAGCATGCATACATGAGAACATGCATAACTTTTTTCCCGGTACTGTTCGCTGCGGCAGCAGTTTCTGCCGGTTTGAGAAATTTCAGTCCACACCTGTGTGGACTGGATTTTCCGGCAATGCAGTCGCAGGACCTGGACACAGACTGCGCCGGTACCGGCGGGGTCTGTGCCCGTGGCGTCTGCGGCAGTGCAGCCCGGGCAGCGTGAGACACGGGCCCCGGACACGCAAAAAGACCGCCCCTCCCCTCTGCGGGAGAAGCGGTCCTGCGATGAACTTTCTTTCTGTGCCGGAGGCCCGGCTTTGCAGGCGGCCTGCGGACCGGCCTCGCGGCCTGGGGCTGCCTTATGCTGCCGGCTGCAGGCTGTGCGAGAGGACGGCGCCGTCGGGGATGAGGCCCACGCTGTTCGCGGCCGTCTCCAGGACGCGGCGCTCCTGCGAGGTCAGGGAGCTGTCCGGGGCGCTCTCCTCGAGGCTGGTCAGCGTTCTCAGGGCGGCCATGGGCCTGAACTCGATGCCGAACATGGCGATGCCGGCGGCAAGGCCCGCGCCCACGCTCAGGCCCTGGCGGATCAGGGCCACGAGATCGCGGTAGGCCGCGTCGCTGCGGTCATACAGCAGGTCCCAGAGCCTGAGGGCCATCAAATCCTCGGTCGAGGCCAGCAGCACGCCGTTGTCGCAGACAACCGGATTGCCCACCCTGCCGAAGGAAATGCCGCCGGTGAAGCTCAGCTGCGTGCCGTCCGCGGTGCGGACGCGCAGCCAGTTGGGGCCCCTTTCCTCCACCGTGCAGTTGGCAAGCACGGGCAGGGCGAGCACGTCCGCGGAGACCAGGACGCGGTCGTTGAAGAATTCGAAATCCCGGACGGGACGGTGCCCCAGCTGCAGGGCCAGGGCCGTTTCGCCGTACAGAACAAAGCCAAGTCCGGAAAGGGCGCCCAGAGCGGGCCACAGCTGCTGCTGATTTTCCGGAAGCAGGTCCGTGCGGGGGATGAAGGACGACATTGTATTTCTCTCCTTGATACTGCGAGACTGCGCAAGTCTCTGCTTCGCTTTCCGCCTCTCCGGCCGGAGCCGGACGGGAGCGCCCGGATGGGGGAATCCGGCGGGACCCGCACGCGCTGCGCCTGACGACGATGCGCCGGCTGCCCGGGTCTGCGGTCCCGTGCTCTCCTTCCGGTCCGGCGTCTTCCGGCCCAGGGCGTCCGTGCCGCCCTGCCTGCGGGGGACGTGCCTCATGGGTCGGGCCCGGGCTCCCGCCCTGCCTGTGCGTCAGGTCAGGAGCGCCGCGCTGTCCGGCCGGCGGAAAAATCGCCGCACGACTGTATTTCGTGCGTTTTCCTGTTTCGGTTCTCTGCTGAAAAATGAGATTTCGGTGAGAACATGTACTATTTCGAGAGTAGGCTTTTTTGATGCTCTTTGCAAATAAAATTCTCAGAAGACGGCATTTTTCCCGCACCTGCTCTTGCTTTGCTCCGTGTCTGTGTGTCAGTCGAAAGACAGAACGAAAGCGAAACTGTTCCATTGCTTTTACGAGCGCGACGGTCGGATTCAGACAGGCCGGGCCGCGGACCGGCCCGATGCGGCCTGCGCCGCAGAAGGAAAAAGCCCCGGCCTTGCGGGACCGGGGCTGAATTCACTGGCCGGGAAAGGTCACGGAAGACCTATCCCCGCTTTCGGCGCGGCCTTCAGGCCGGCCGGTTCATCTCTATGTCGTAGTCGAGCAGCCGGTAGACTCCTGACTTGTAGTTTGCCTCCCCGCGTCTCGGCGCGAAGTAGACCTCGTGATCCCGCACGTGGATGCGTCCCACCTGCAGCGACTGGCCGAAGTATGTCCATGCCGCGAAGGCGCTGTCGAAGTCGTTGCCGTAGTCGCACATCCTGTGCCACTCCCGGTCTATGAAGGATCCGAACTCCGTGATGCCGTTGTCCAGCATTATTCGCTTGACTATCCACCAGTAGGGACCGAATGCCCGGTAGCTCTTCGGGTCCCTGCGGACGTTCTCCGCCACCGCCCGGGCAATGTCCCGCACCAGCTGCGCCCTTGAAATCTCTCCGTTGCAGGTGATCTCGCGCAGTTCATCCTCGAATTCCATGATGTCACTCTTATACAGCGTTCTGGCCATGTGCCTTCTCCTATCGCGGCTGTTCGGCGCGTCTCTCGCGCCGCGGCACCGGCTCCGGACCCGGTGCCTGTTCACGCGAATGCAAAATGCGGTACGATTATGCACGATTTTCGGCTCCGCGCCAGATCCCTTTTCTCCTCATTCCACAAGTGTGTGGACTGAAGGGGACGGATGTCTGGACAGCGTTCGGAAATCATTCGGATGACATTCCCTGACGA
>JAUNSE010000292.1 GCA_030539415.1 Desulfovibrionaceae bacterium | reverse complement strand
AGCAGACCCCGATCGGTCTGGCCCGCGGCCTGAACGCGCAATGGACCCAGGGCGGGCTGATGTACGCGATGCCCTTCCGGTAATCGTTCCGACCACGACCAAGACCACAACCACGACCGCGGGCGCGCGGCACAACGCGCGCCGCGCTTTTGCCTTTTCGGACGCTATTGGGTAGAGATCTTTCTCAAGACTACCGCTTCGCGCGCGTCCTGCCGTCCGGGCGCTTCCCCCGCCCTTCACGGCACCGGCGTCCGCCGCACTTCAGCCCGGGTGCGTCCCGGCAGAGGAACAAGGATCCTTCGATGACACCATCCCAGCGCCGCAATCCCATGGCCCTCAACGGCATGATCACAACGCCCCACTATCTGGCCAGCCAGGCGGGCCTGCACATCCTGCGCGGCGGCGGCAACGCCGTGGAGGCGGCCATAGCGGCAGCCGCGGCCCTGACCGTGGTCTATCCCCAGATGTGCACCCTGGGCGGCGACAACTTCTGGCTCATCTACAACGCCTCCTCTGGCGAGCTGCGCGGCCTCAACGCCTCCGGCAGGGCCGGCCGCCATGCGGACAGGGAGGTCTACGAGGGCATGGACGCCATTCCCTCCAGAGGCCCCCTGGCCGCCATCACCGTGCCGGGCGTGGTCTCCGGCTGGGAGAAGGCCCACAAATACTCGGGAAAGGCCATGAACGGCCGCCTCGAGTGGTCCGACCTGCTGGAGGAGGCCATCGCCCTGTGCTCGGGCGTGCCTGTCTCAGAGAGCCTGGCCGGCTGGCTCGAAAGGGACACCGACGAGACGGACCGCGAGCAGGCGTACCTGCAGCGCTTCGCCGAGTTCGCCCGCGTCTTCCTGCCCGACGGGCGCCCCCTGCGCACGGGCGAGGTGCTGGTGCAGGAGGATCTGCGCGAGACCCTGGTCCAGCTGGCCCAGAAGGGCCCGCGCGACTTCTACGAGGGACAGATTGCCCGCCGCCTGGTGGACGGCCTTGCCGAGGAGGGGGGCCTGCTCACCATGAAGGACTTCAGGAAGCACACCGCCGACTGGGTGGAGCCCATCGGCGTGAACTACCGGGGCCTTTCGGCGTACAATCTGCCGCCCAACACGCAGGGCGTCTCCTCGCTGCAGATTCTGGCCATGCTGGCCGAGCGGGACATGAAGGATCTGCCCCATGGCAGCGCCGACTACTATCACTACATCGTCGAGGCCACCAAGCTCGCCTTCGCGGACAGGGAGCGCTTTGTGACCGACCCGGAGTTCGCGAAGATTCCGCTGAAGAAGATGCTCTCCGTGAAGCACGCCAGAGAGTGCGCGGCCCGCATCGACATGGCGAAGGCGCAGAGCCATCCCTGCCTGCTCGCCCCCAAGGGCGACACCATCTGGCTCGGCGTGGTGGACAAAGAAGGCAACGCCGTCTCCCTCATCCAGAGCATCTACAACGACTTCGGGTCGGCCGTCATCCCCAGGGGAACGGGCGTGATCCTGCAGAACAGGGGCTCGTTCTTCTCTCTGGACCCGGACCACATCAACACGCTCGAGCCAGGCAAGCGCACCATGCACACCCTGAACCCGCCCATGATTCTGAAGGATGGCCGCCCGCTCCTGGTCTACGGCACCATGGGCGGCGAGGGCCAGCCGCAGACGCAGGCGGCTCTGGTCACCCGCATCCTGGACTTCGGCATGAGCCCGCAGGAGGCCGTGGACGCGCCCCGCTGGCTCTACGGACGCACCTGGGGCGCCGCCTCCAACAGCCTCAAGATGGAGGGCCGCGTGCCCGAGGAAGTCAGACAGGAGCTTGCCGCCCGCGGCCACGACGTGGAGACGGTGGCGGACTACACCGACCTCATGGGCCACGCCGGCGCCATCCTGATTGACAGGGAGACCAATCCCGCGGTCGACGGCAGGCCCGGCCGCACGGTCCTGCACGGCGCGGCCGATCCGCGCGGCGACGGCCTGGCCTGCGGCTGCTAGGCCGAAACCCCTCTCTCGGGCCGGCACGCACCGCAGCGCCTGTTTTCCGCAATGACGGCAGGGGCCGTTCCCGACATGTTCGGGAGCGGCCCCTGCACGTTTGTGCCCGGAAGGAAAAATTTCTGCCGGACAGTTCCGGACTCTGCAGTTCCGGGACTGCCCGGCAGAATCGGGGGAGGGATATTTGCAGAGATTCTCTAGTAGAGCAGACTGCCCAGCAGCACGGTGACCAGGGCTGTGGAGACATAGGCGCCGGCGATGGCTATGGGCGCCGTCTTCCAGATGACGGCAGTATTAGACCACTCATTGCCGTGCAGCAGGGCCGCGCTCGCGCTCGCCGCCGGCGTCAGGAAGGCGTAGTGCACGCCCATCACCACCATGATGAGCGGAATTTCGGGAGCCATGCCCGTGGCCTGGCAGAAGCTGAAAACCACCGGCATCAGCACCACGCCCACGGCGCCGTTGTTCATGATCTGAGTCAGCACGACCGCGCCCAGGCCAAGCACCAGCGCGAAGACAATTTCCGAACTCTCGCCGAACATGGGCATGATGAGTCCCATGAGGAAGTCGGTGATGCCGCTCTCGGGCGAGGACATGCCTATGGTCAGGGGCTGGACAAAGGCCAGCAGCAGGACGATGCCCCAGGTCACGCCGGAATCGACCATGACCTTGAAGTTGAGCAGGGGTCTGCCGTCCACGCGGAGCATGGCCATGACAGCCACCAGCAGCATGACCACGCCGGTATTGCCGATGGCCGTGAGGAAGCGGGACAGGATGAAGTCGGAAGGCAGGAAACTCGGGGCCAGCAGCAGAAGCACCAGCAGGAACAGGAAGCAGAGGATGACCTTCTGGACGCCGTTCAGGTTGAGCGAACCCTCTCTGTCCAGCGTCGAGGCATCCAGGCTGCGGAGCTTTTCCATGTCGGGCCTGAAGACGTAGCGTCCCATGGCGATGAAGAACAGGCAGCACAGCACGCAGACAAGACAGGCGATAATCATGTACCTGGCATAGTCGATGCCCGTGCCGGACATGGCTTCGTAGGCGCCGAAGACAGTGAGGCAGACCTGCTTGAAGGGGATCATGCTCTGGCCGATCTGCGTGGCGTAGACGGTGCCGAAGATCATCATCGTCGGATAGCCCTCGCCCTTCCTGTATCCGCAGACATCACAGACGCCGTACAGAATGCTCCAGCCGATAAGCGCGGCCGGCGAGGCGGATGTGAGTCCGCCCAGAATGAACATGGAGGCAAGAAAGGTGAAGGTGAAGACCCACGGCCGCCCCACAACGCACTTTCTGGTGATGAACCACAGGGAGATGAAGCGGGAAAGCCCGTAGTGGTTGATGGTGGCGCAGAAAACGAAGATGAAGAACATCATCAGCACGATGGGATGCCCGAAGCTCTGATTGAGCAGTCTTGCCGGCGTCATGCCGCCGATGAGCATCATGGCCAGCAGACCGGCCAGACTCGGCCAGACGATTTCAATGAAGACCCAGCCGTAGAGAACTCCCAGAAAGATGCCCAGCAGATTCATGCCGAGAGGTGTGAGGGGCTCC
>JAUNSE010000291.1 GCA_030539415.1 Desulfovibrionaceae bacterium | reverse complement strand
CGGCCGGGCCTTCGGCCGCGCGCCAAGCCCCCAGCACCGGGTTCCTTGCCCGGCCAACATACCGAGGTCACATGCCCACTGCTTCGCTACCGTCATCGAGACTGCACGCCACCTACGATCCGGCTCTCATTCCCGTTGAGACCAGCAATGACCTGAAGGCTGCGGCCGTGCAGCGCGTCCCGTACCAGGACAGGGCCATGAAGGCGCTGGACCTGGCCGTGAACATCAAGGCCAGCGGCTTCAACGTCTATCTGGCCGGCTCGCCGAACCTGGGCCGCAGCTTCATTGTCCAGCACTATCTGGCCCCGCTGGCGAAGAAGGCCCCGACGCCGCCGGACATCATCTACGTGCACAATTTTGCCGACACGGAGCGCCCGGTCCTGCTCACCCTGCCCTCGGGCCAGGGCAGGCGCCTGCGCCAGGCCATGCAGGCCGTGCTCAAGTCCGTCTGCGCCACCATGGAGACCCGCATACACGGCCAGGGCTTCATGAAGCAGCGCGCCCTGCTGATGGAATCCTACCAGAACGAACGCTCGAGGCTCCTGGACCGCATGAACTCCATCGCCGTGCACAAGGGCTTCACCCTGGACTTCGACGACAGCGGCAACATCACGCTCTTCCCCCTGGTCAAGGGCCGCAGGGTGAGCGACGACGAATTCGCGAGCCTGGACCTCGAGGTGCAGCGCCTGCTCAAGAACAAGAGCGCCGATCTGGTGCAGCACATGTCCGGCTTCGTGCAGGAGCTGACCCGCACCGAGGAGGGCTTCCTGGACAAGGAGAAGGACCTGGAGAAGGCCGTTCTCTCCCAGGTGCTGGACAATCAGCTCACCCCCCTGGAGACGCGCACCATCAAGGCTGTCGCCGCGGCCGGCATGGAGGACTCCGCGGCCAGGCTGAAGACCTTCTTCGCCGACCTGCGCGCCGACATGATCGAGAACACCGAGTCGCTCATGGCGCCCAAGCCCAAGAACGACCCCGCCCAGTCCGGCCCGCCGCCGGCCTGGAGCCGCGAAGAGGTGCTCTCCCACTACCGCGTGAACCTCTTTGTGGACAACGGCCGCATGAAGGGCGCCCCGGTCATCATCGAGGACCATCCCACGGCCACCAACCTGCTGGGCTGCGTCGAGCGCGAAAGCGAGATGGGCGCCCTGGTCACTGACTTCACCCTGGTCAAGTCCGGCAGCCTGCACCGCGCCAACGGCGGCTACCTCGTGCTGCGCATGGACGATCTGGTGCACTACCCCGCCGCCTGGGAGGGCCTGCTGCGCTCCCTGCGCACGGGCAAGGCCAGAATGGACGAGTCCTCGGACCTGCCCGAAAGCCCCATGCGCAGCAAGAGCCTGCGCCCGGATCCGGTGCCGCTGGACGTCAAGGTCATCCTGATCGGCGACGAATTCCTCTACGAGGGCCTGCTGGACTCCGACGAGCGCTTCGGCAAGCTCTTCCGCATCAAGGCCGAGCTCACCGACGCCATGCCCCGCAACGCGGCCGGCGTGCGCCAGTACCTCAACGCCATCTGCCGCATCATCCAGACAAACGACCTGCCGCCCTTCGACAGGACGGCCCTGGCCTGGCTCGTGGAGCTCGGCTCCCACATCTGCGAGGACCAGAAGCGCCTCTCCCTCAAGTTCCCGCTGATCCGCGAGTACATGGTGGAGGCCGCGGCGCTCGCGACCATGGAGCGGGCCGAGCTTGTCACCGGCTCCATCCTCGAGAAGGCCTACGCGGCGCGCACCTACCGCGTGAACCTGGTCGAGGACGCCTACATGGAGGAGTACGACCGCAACGTCATCCGCGTGGAGACCAGCGGCTCGGCCGTGGGCCAGGTCAACGGCCTGGCCGTGACCACCTACGGCAACTTCGAGTTCGGCCTGCCGCACCGCATCTCCTGCACCGTGGGCGTGGGCCACGACGGCATCTCGGACATCGAGCGCGAGGCGGAGCTCGGCGGCCCCATCCACACCAAGGCCATGATGATCATCATGAGCTACCTCACCGGCGTCTTCGCCAGCCGCAAGCCCCTGACGCTCTCCGGCTCGCTCTTCTTCGAGCAGTCCTACGCGGGCATAGAGGGCGACTCGGCCTCCGGCGCCGAGCTGGCCGCCCTGCTCTCGGCCCTGGCCGACGTGCCCCTGCGCCTCGATCTCGCCTTCACCGGCGCGGTCAGCCACTCCGGCCAGATCATGGCCGTCGGCGGCGTGACCCAGAAGGTCGAGGGCTTCTTCAAGGTCTGCTCCAGGCAGAAGCTCACCGGCACCCAGGGCGTCATCCTGCCGGCCGACAACGTGGATCACCTCATGCTCGCCCCCAATGTGCTCAAGGCCGTGGACGAGGGACGCTTCGCCGTCTATCCCGTGCGCTCCATCGAGGAGGCCCTGCAGCTGCTCACCGGCATGCCCGCCGGCCGCCGCCGCAAGGACGGCACCTTCACGCGCGGCTCGCTCTACGAGCTGGTGGACCGCCGCCTGACCCTGCTCGGCGAGTACGGCCAGAACGCCTTCCGCAGCCGCAGGTCGCGCAAGTCCTAGCTCGGGTCCCGGCGCTGGTCCCGGCCCGTACGGAACCAGCGGAAAATATCGAGCCCCCCGTCCGCATCGCGCGGACGGGGGGCTTTCTCACTGCAGTCTGAGGTTTCGGACTCCTGGCTCCCTGCCGAAGCGCCCGGCGCGCGGCTACCGCCCGCGCCCGTCCCTGTCCTGCCAGGGATTGGGACTGGTCCAGGGATCGCCTGTCCGCTGTCCCTGCCCGTCGCGCGGACAGTCCTGCGGTCGGGCGTACGCCCCGTCGTCGCGCAGATCCTGCTGCCCACGGGAGCGGTACCTGCCCCAGGGATCCTGCCCGGCGGGTCCGGAGGCACCGGAGGGACCGTTCCAGCCGCCGGCCTGCCAGCCGGACCGACCGCCCCGCGGCCCGTCGCAGGCCAGGGGATCGGGTCCGAAGCGGTTGGGGCCGGCCGTGCCGCGGAAGCACAGGAAGAGCAGCATGGCCAGATTCAGAACGGGCACGAAGGAGAGCAGCAGCCACCAGCCGCTGCAGTTGAGGTCGTGCAGCCGGCGCGCCATGAGCGGGATGCTGACGAGATAATAGAGCATCAGCAGCACGAAGCGGAGCACGACCACAACCTCCGGCGCCAGGGGCATCAGGAGGGCCAGCACGACGTTGGCGGCCACGGTCGCGAGAAAGAGCGCGAGATAGGTCCACCAGAACTCCGAGCGGCAGGCGCGCCCGTCAAGGGTGGTGCCGCGGGCTGCGGACAGGCGGATGGCATTGCTGAAACTGACCATGCGGCGGTCTCCTCCATGAAGGGTGATGCGGGGCGGCGGGACTGACCCGCCGTTCTCCCGGAGTGTAGCATGCCGCAGGCCCGGGGTCACGAACGAAATGGGACCGGGCGCCCCGGGCGGACGCGTCGGCTTACGCCTGCGGCCCCTGCGGATTCTGCCGGTCCTGGGAAGCCTGCGGGTTCTGCGGAGCCTGCGGGGCCTGAGCAGTCTGGGAAGGAGTCGGAGGCACCGGAGCCGCCTGAGTGGCCGCA
>JAUNSE010000290.1:1313-3538 GCA_030539415.1 Desulfovibrionaceae bacterium | reverse complement strand
TCAGTCTATTTTTTCGGTTTTTTGCCCGGTTTGGCAGGCCGGACAAAAACATGAATGCGGTTGACGCGGCGGGCGCGTTCAAAAGGAATGACGGCAGGCGGCAGGGCTTCCTCCGTGACCAGGCCATCGGTGTCGATGGTCGAGGGAACAAGCGTAAAACTGTCCTCGCCAACGGCGGCAAGGCGTCCCTTCCAGGTGCGTCGGGCCGGCAGTCCCTCGCCCGGCGACCAGGGAGAGGGCAGACGGGCTTCAACCATGTCGCCGACGTATTCGTTCATCTGCCTGGTGCTGAAGAAAATTCTGTTGAAGCCGGGAGTGGAGACCTCCAGCGTGTAGGCCCGGTCGATGACATCCTCGGCGTCAAGGGCCAGGGAGAACTGGCGGGAGATCGTCTCGCACTGGTCAACGGTGGCTGAAAGCTGTGCGGGCGAAACCGGCTGGAGGCCGGCCTCCTCGCCGCCGGCAGCTTCGGCGTCAGCACCGGTGCCGGCGTCGGCAGGCGCTTCCACATAGAGGCGCACAATCATCTGCCGGCCGTCGACAATCTCCAGTCCCCAGATATCCAGACCCTGGGCGCGGACGGCCGGGGCTGCGAGCTGAAGCAGGGTGGCGCGCAGGCTGTTGTTGGACATGGCTGCTCCTTGGCGAATGGGCCAAAAAAAAGGGGCCTTGAAAGGCACCCTTCTGTGAACACCAGATGGTTCTCAAATGGATGATGCGGCGAACCGCACAGTCCGCTTACCCGGCCCGGGGCGAAAAGTCAAGTCCGCGGACTCGTTTTGGGGTTCATTCCTGACTGCCGGCGTGAAATTGGCCGCATCCGGCGGCGGATGCCGCGCGGCAGAGCGGATTGGATCCGCCATGGGGAGGCTGCCCCCATTGTGCATGGGCGCGCCACTGTTTTGCGGGCGGACGCCTGGCCGCTTCAGGCATTGTCCTGCCGGGCAAGCAGGGCGGCCAGCGGTCCTCCCTCGTCATTGAGAGAGGTGAACAGAGTGTTCCCGCCCGGCCGGAGGCTCTGGGCGAGCTTCCGGTGCAGCGAGGGCATGGGCAGTTCCTCAAGCTCCTCAAGAGTGACCCACCGACAGGCGTCCGCCTCGCTGAGCGCCGGTTCAGGCAGGCTTTTCAGCGGCGCGGCGCGCAGAGCCGCATCCGCAAAGTCCAGCACGAAGAAATGCATGGTGATGTCGTATTTCGTGTAGTTCGTCCTGAGGACGATGAGGTTTTTGGCCACGCGCACGGCAAAGCCGGTTTCCTCGAGAAATTCCCGGACCACGGTCTCGTCGGGGCGCTCCTCCCCCTCCCGGCCGCCGCCGGGAAATTCCCACATTCCTCCCCAGACATCGTTCGGCAGACGTCTCTGCACGTAGACGCGGCTTTCGTGCAGCAGCAGGCCGCAGGAGACGGTGATGGGAATGCGCTTCTGTCTCGCGGGCAGGACCGGCCGCTCGCTGACAGTGCCGCGCTTGCGGGCCAGACAGAAGGAGCTGAGCGGACAGGACGGACAGTCCGGCTTCCTGCCGCAGACCAGGGCTCCAAGCTCCATCATGGCCTGATTGTGCTCCCGGGCGTGCCCGCGCGTCAGAAAGTCTCCGGCCATGTCGGCCAGCAGGGCCTTGCCCGGATTCTGACGCACGGGGACGGCAAGGTCGGCAAGGCGGCTCAGCACGCGCTCCACATTGGCGTCCACGCAGGCGATGTCCTGCTGAAAGGCAATGCTGGCAATGGCCGCGGCCGTATAGGGGCCCACGCCGGGCAGAGAGACGATGTCCTCCGCCCGCGAGGGGAAGACTCCGCCATGATCCTTCATCACCATTCTCGCGGCTTTCAGCAGATTGCGGGCTCTGGAATAGTAGCCGAGTCCTTCCCAGGCCCTGAGCACCGTCTCTTCAGATGCGCCGGCGAGGCTGGGCAGATCGGGAAAAAGCCGCATCCAGTTCTCGAAATAGGCGACCCCTCTGTCCATCTGGGTCTGCTGCAGCATGATTTCGGAAATCCACACTTTGTAGGGCGTGTAGTCCCTGCGCCAGGGCAGCTCTCTCTGTGAGCGGGCGAACCAGTCCAGAAGCGCGGTCTGCAGCGGAGACAGGTCGGGAAAAATATCTGTGAGATGCATGATGAAACTCTGGATGAAACAGCGGAAAATGTCGGCCGCCAAACTGCCCCAGACGGGCGGGATTGGCAAGAGCCTATCCCTGATGGAACAAGATCGTTCTGCCGGGCTG
>JAUNSE010000290.1:0-1303 GCA_030539415.1 Desulfovibrionaceae bacterium | reverse complement strand
CGAGGGCCGGAAGCCTTGCGCTGGCCGCTCGTCGGCCTGTGTGGCGGCCAAGGGGCGCGCCTTGTCAAGCAGGGCTCCTTTGCGTACAGTTCTGCACGCACTTTTGTCCCCGGGCTTCGGGCCGGGACAATTTCCGCCGGCCGAAGGGACGGCCGAACATATCGGTGCAAAAATTTCCAGGAGAAAATATGGCTACTAACCCCACGGTACTGCTCGAGACCACATCCGGCGACATCCTTATCGAACTGTTCCCGGACAAGGCCCCCAAGACGGTCGCCAACTTTCTGAACTATGTGGACAAGGGCTTCTACAAGAATACCATTTTTCACCGTGTCATTCCCGGCTTCATGATTCAGGGCGGCGGCTACAGCTTCCGCATGGAAGAGCAGCCCACTGATGCGCCCATCCCCAACGAAGCGGACAACGGGGTTTCCAACGAGCGCGGCACCATCGCCATGGCCCGCACCATGGAGCCTCATTCCGCGACGGCCCAGTTCTTCATCAACCTGGTCGACAACGACTTCCTCAACTACTCGAGCCCCACGCCCCAGGGCTGGGGCTACTGCGTCTTCGGCAAAGTTGTCGAAGGCATGGAAGCTGTTGACAAGATTGCCAAGGTGAAGACCAAGCCCCAGGGCATGCATGAAGCCATGCCGGTGGACCTGGTGATCATCACCAACGCCAGCCGTTTCGAATAGCGGACAGAGGGTGTGCAACGCCCTCCTCCCGGGAGGATCAGACAGTTTATGCTGCGCAGAATGCTGCTTTGCGCCGTCGCCCTGCTGTGTGTGCCGGCACTTGCCCATGCGGCGAATGACAAGATTGACCCCGCCACCTATCTGTGCGCGGAGTATCAGACCAACGAGATGGTGCTCAAGGGACAGCCGCCCCTGTTTGAGGGGCTGCAGATTGACGGCTATGCCTCTGCCGATGTCAATATGGACATCGCGTCGGCGGACACCGTGCATGTGCTTCTGGGACAGGTCTATCTGTGGTGCGAAAACCGCCCCACCGAGCCGGTCTACACCGTCTGGAGACAGCTGCGCGCCACAGGCCCCGTGCCTCTTGGCAACTGGAACGCCAAGACATCCACCTGCGGCGACATGGCCCAGGACATGGACAATGCCAGCGGATTCATCATCTGGCTTGACGGCTACAACAGGCGCCTGCAGAACACGAGCAAGAGCATTCTCAATTCTGACGAGGATCTGCAGGGATTTATAGATGCCTGCATGCTGAGCCCCTCCCGGACCATGCTTGAAGTCCTGCAGGAGCATGCCAAGTAGCATTTGCGGATGCGCCC
>JAUNSE010000289.1:1696-3539 GCA_030539415.1 Desulfovibrionaceae bacterium | reverse complement strand
ATCTCCAGGCTGTGGGACTGGTCGTAGTCGAAGGTGACCGCGTAGACGGTCTCGAACTGCGTCTTCGCCCAGAAAAGACAGGTTGTCGAATCCTGGCCGCCGGAGAGGACGACCAGGCATGAGGAACCGGGTTTGGACATGTCTGCTCCTTGGGGGAAATGTCTGTCGTGTGCGCGCTAGCGCTTGCCGAAAAGGGACGAGAGCGAGCCGCGGGCGGCGGGCTTTCTGTCGAACAGCAGGCGGCAGGCGGCCTGGTTGAAGGCCGCGCCCTTGCGGATGTCCTGGATGTCCATGGCCTTGGCCGTCTTGCGGTCCAGAAGATAGAGGGCCAGGCGCAGGCTCTCGAAGTTTGACTCGGCGATTTCCCAGGGCTCCTTCTCCAGAAGCTCGGCCGTCTCCGCGGGCAGTCTCGAGGGGTCGAGCACCCTTCCCGTGCCGTTCTCGAAGACGGACGCGTCGCCGGCAAGGGCGTTCACGGCCTTCAGGGCCGCTGCGGCCCGCGTGTTCAGCCGCTTCAGCTCCTCGGGATCCATGTTGACGTATCTGGCGGCCCCGGCAGAGAGGGGCTTGTCCTCCTGCATGCTGATGGCCCTGGTCGAGCCGTCTCTTGCACCCTGCATCGTACTGCTGCTCCTTTGCGCGCGTCCCCGGAAGGGACGGCTGCGCATTCATATATTATTGATACTGATGACACTGCCGATACCGGTATATATGCGCATTGCGGCGCGCATTGTGAAGACCTGCTTCCCGAAGACGGTCTTCCTACACGCCTATGCCCGCGAGGGCAAGCCGCAGAAAGGATCGCGGACGCGCCCGGGACGGGCTCTGGGCAAGCGGCGGCACGGGGCGTATACATGGGCCATGCCCAAACCGTCCGGCCTGCCCGGCCCGGCAGATTTTCTCCCTGCCCGGAGCATGAGGGGAGGCCGGCACGAAATCGGGCGCGTCACGTGACGCGCCGCACGGAGGAATTTCAGCATGCATTTTGACAGCAAGGGGCCGCAGAACACGGCCGAAGCCGTCCGTCTTGCCAAGGAGACGGCCGCAGAGAGAAATATCGGCCACATTGTCGTGGCCAGCAATTACGGCGACACGGCGGAGCTTTTCGCGGATGTCGCCGCCGAAAGGCACATTGTCTGCGTGACCCACGCCTTCGGCTACGCCGGCCGCGGCAAGTGCGAGATGACGCCGGAGCGGCGCGCCGCCCTGCAGGCCATGGGCATCGACGTGCTCACCACCACCCATGTGCTGAGCGGCGCCGAGCGCGCCCTGTCCAAGTCCTTCCAGGGCTACGGACCGGTGGAGATCATGGCAAGGACCCTGTACATGCTGGGCCAGGGCACCAAGGTCTGCGTGGAGGTGGCGGTCATGGCCCTCGACGCCGGCCTCATCCCCTACGGCGAGGACATCCTGGCCGTGGGCGGGTCCGCCCGCGGCGCCGACACGGTGGCTGTCGTGGCCCCCTCGCACGCCTCGAGCATCCTCGACACGCGCATACGCGGCATTGTCTGCAAGCCGTGGGATTTCTAGGAATTCGCCGCCCGGTCAAATTTTTCCACTTTTTTCTTGACAGGGAGGGGGCGATCGTATAGGTTCCCTTTCGCCGCAGGGGACAAGAGCCCCTGAGACCGAAAACGCCTTTGTAGCTCAGTCGGCAGAGCGCGTCCTTGGTAAGGACGAGGTCTCCAGTTCAATCCTGGACAAAGGCTCCATCGAAAACAACAGGACCTGTTAGTCAACCGGCAGGTCCTTTTTTTGTGAGGGCCCCCGAGCCCTTTCCATATACAAGCCTTTGTAGCTCAGTCGGCAGAGCGCGTCCTTGGTAAGGACGAGGTCTCCAGTT
>JAUNSE010000289.1:0-1596 GCA_030539415.1 Desulfovibrionaceae bacterium | reverse complement strand
GAGCGCGTCCTTGGTAAGGACGAGGTCTCCAGTTCAATCCTGGACAAAGGCTCCACCGCAAGCAGCGGGACCCGCGCCATCCGCCGGATCCCCTTTCAGGCGGGCCCCCGGGCCCGGCATATATCAACGCCTTTGTAGCTCAGTCGGCAGAGCGCGTCCTTGGTAAGGACGAGGTCTCCAGTTCAATCCTGGACAAAGGCTCCATCGCAAGAGCGAGGACCTGCGGAGCAGTCCGCGGGTCTTTTTTTTCGTCCGCAGCACCGCCGCCCTGGCCGAACTTCCGGGCAGCCCCGAAAGCGGCGGAAGGCGGGCGGCTCGGAGACAGGCGCAGGGGGAGCGTCCCCTCGCGGGCCAAAGGCCGGCCGGCGGGGGCCTTCGCCGTAAAAAATGGCAGGGGCGGGGAAAAGCCGCAGGACTTCTTTGTTTTTCCGCTTTTCTACGCAGATGTAATTTTTTCTTACGAAATCAGCAACATTTGCGTAATTACCGATAGGTATTTTATACCAAGATGTAATTTTCAGACCTTTTTTCAAAAAAATTTTAAAAAATTTTTGATTTTTCGGCTTCCGCTTCGATTCATTGCAAAAATGTCACATTCTTATTTCCAGGAGGATCGATTCCTAAAAACATCCGGGCCCGGCCTTTTCCGTTCAAAAAAACCGAATGACGCAAGGACAAAGCCGGCTCAGCTGTTTTTTTTCAAAAAGTGATCCCTGACAGTCTGCACCGGCGGTCGGGCAATAACGTATCTGTGACGGAATTCGGAACAGAAAAATAGATCCCCGCACCGGGAATAAAAATAGCAGAAAAATTTCCCGCGCCTTTGACAACAGAAGCGCGGGAAGGTTATAAATTGCCTTCCGAAAGACGGACTAGCGTCTGGTACCGATTTCCCCCTTTCATTTCCAGACCGTGTCTGGAATCTGCTCGATGGAGCGTATGCGATGATTAAACTATGTCATGTCCACAAGTTCTTTGGCCCCAACGAGGTGCTCAAAGATGTCAACATGGAAGTGAAAGAGGGCGAGAAGCTTGTCATCATCGGCCCGTCCGGGTCCGGCAAGTCCACAACTGTCCGCTGCATGAACGGCCTTGAGCTTGTCACCTCCGGCCAGGTCTTCGTGGACGGCGAGGAGCTCACCAGGAAGAACCGCACCCAGCTGGTGCGCAGGACGTCCTCCATGGTCTTCCAGCAGTTCAACCTGTATCCGCATCTGAACGTGCTGAACAACCTGACCCTGGCCCCCATCAAGCTCTTCAACAAGTCCCGCAAGGAAGCCGAAGAGCTGGCCTACCACTTCCTGGAAGTCGTCGGCCTCACCCACAAGGCCCTGGTCTACCCCACCACCCTTTCCGGCGGACAGCAGCAGCGCGTGGCCATCGCCCGCGCCCTGTGCAGCCAGACCAAGATCATCCTCTTCGACGAGCCCACCTCCGCGCTGGACCCCGAAACCGTTCAGGAAGTTCTGAACGTCATGATCAAGCTGGCCCAGGAAAGCATCACCATGGTCATCGTGACCCACGAGATGGGCTTCGCCCGCGAGGTGGCCGACCGCGTGATCTTCATGGACGGCGGCGCCATCCTCGAGGAGGGCT
>JAUNSE010000288.1 GCA_030539415.1 Desulfovibrionaceae bacterium | reverse complement strand
TCCGCCTGCCCGGCACACGAACCCGGACCGGACACTGACTTCGCAATCGGACAGGAGAAGGGACCGCATCCGCCGAATCAGCACCGCAAGCGCTTTTTTCACTGCTTTCTGCATTCGCTGAACTCCTGTTTTTCACTTTCTGCATTGCCATCCGCCTTTTTTCTATCTGCCTTGCGGGCATGATCTTTCTGTCTTTTGCGGCAGGCGGAAAATCAGGACCATATGCCCGCGGGCGTCATCAGGCACAGTGCCGCCTTCCTCCCTGCCGGAAGGCGCGGGCAGGCCCTCGCGGTCTGCCGGAATTTCCATGGTTCCACCGGCAGGACGGTTCGGTACACTCCGCCGACCGGAGTTTCAGGGCGAGTCAGGCAGCCCGCCCCGCAGGCAGCGACCGCCGGAGCTGCCCGAACTGCCGGTGGAACCGCCTTTTCGGAGCCGCGTGCCGGCCCGGAGCGAGACCGGCGGGACAGACGATTTTTCCTCCACATGCAGGGACCTGATTGCTTGGGACGGTCCCCAGGGTTAGGCGATAGCCCCCGCGCACAGGGCGCGGGGAGGGGAACAGAAAGAGGGGCCGCAAGGCCCCTCTTTCAAGCTGCGCAATGATCTTGCGCGGAATGGCTCCGGCGGTCCGGCGAAGCGGGCCGCGGGTGTTGCGACTAGAACTCGTAGGTGAAGTACACGCTCAGGTTCCAGGCGTCGCGCAGGTCGCCGTTGACGACCTTGCTGTTCCCCTGCTGGGTGAGGTTGATGTAGTCGGCGTTGAAGACGGCCTGCATGTTGTCGTAGATCTGCCAGATCGTCTCAAGGCCGAATTCGAGGGCCGTGTCCATGGTGGTCATGTACAGGCTCTCCACGCCGTAGGTGCGGCCGCTGTTGGAGATGGCGAGGTCGCTGTCTCCGTAGCGGGTGCGGATCTTCTTGAGCAGATTGTCGGAGTTGGTGCCGCCGATGACGTTGAAGCGGAAGGTGTGCTTCAGGGACTCGCAGAAGGAAATGTCGCGCACGCGCAGGCCCGCGCCCCAGGTGCCGGCCATGGAGGTGCCGATGGCGCCCTCGCGGGAGATGCCGATGATGCCGTCGAAGGCGTAGTTGGAGAACTGGTTGTCCGCGCCGGCGGCGCCCAGGAAGGGCATGCGCTCGGAGCCGTTGCCGAGATCGTCGTCATCGCCCGAGGCGTACCAGCCGACGATGCCCGGAATGGCCCATTCGGTTTTGTACTCGACCAGCGCCGCGGCCAGCCAGCCCGCGCGGTTGAGGCGGGACTCGTCCCACTGCACGGCGCCGCCCATCACGTCGAAGGCGATGTGAATCGGGTCGAAGGCCGTGATGTCGCCGGTGAGGCCGGCCCACCAGGCGGTGGCGTACTGATCCAGCTTCACGGTGGCGGCGGTGGCGCTGCCGGCGTAGCCCCAGGCGGGCAGAAGGCCCACGATCAGCTGATCGCGGCTGGCGCCGAGGGTGGAGTCGTTGTCGAAGTGGTTCTCCGTGCCGCGCAGGGCGTTGGGGCCGATGGCGGCCACCATGCCGTAGGGCGTGAGGGAGACGCCGTCGAAGGTCAGCGGGACGGTCAGGCCGAAGGCGTCCACATTGTCCATGTAATTGGCCTGGCTGCCGTCGGAGCGGCCCTTGTAGTTGTCGTTGTAGGGACGGAACCAGAAGCCGGTGAGACCGGCGTTGTCGCAGAACTTGTAGGAGAAGGTGATGCCGGCGATGTCGTCCGTGAAGATCTGCGACTTGTCCATGGCGAAGGAGGGCAGGTTGAAGCCCTGAATGCCCATGCGGATCTTGAGCTCGGTGCCGGGCACGGCCCAGTCGATGAAGGCGCGGCGCACCTCGACCACCGTGCCGTCCGCGCCCAGGGCGCCGCCGGTGGAGGCCTGGCCCCAGTTCTGGCTGCCGATTTCGAAGTAGACCTCGCCCATCAGGTTCTCGGAGGCAACGGCGTCGAGCTGCAGGCGGACGCGCTGCTCGGCGTTGAACTCGTCCTCGCTGCCGTCATAGCCTGTCTGGCCGTGGCCGCCCTGGAAGTTGCCGTTCTGGCCGTATTCGAAGGACATCATCCATTCGCCCTTTGCCTTGAAGTCGATGGCCGAGGCGGGCGCTGCGGCGCCGAAGGCGAGTCCGGCGGCAAGAAGCAGGGTCACAAGCTTTTTCATGGTGTTATGCAAACCTTCCTTGGAGCCGCTCGGCGCGGGATGCGCCGGAGCAGGCTGGAGCAAAAAGTGGGGGGTGAGCCGGGCGGCCGGAGGCCGCGCCGGGGCGCGCCCGTCCGCCTCTCCCAAACGGCGGTCAGCGCGTGCCCTGTCCTCCGCGCGGAGTGAAGCGCGCGGGAGTCCGATGTATACGGCATGCCGGGCCCTGCTTCAAGGAGGGGCCCGGAAAAATCCGCCGCGTTGCTGTCCTTCAGGACGGCCGGACGGCAGCGGAGACCAGGTCCGGACCTGCGGGGCGTCCGTGGTCCGCAGCAGGGAGCCAAAGGGATGGCAGAGCGCGGATGCCCGCATGCAGGGCGGGTCCTGCTCGGAGAGGAGAAGGCTGATCAGCAGATCAAAGAAACTGCCCGGAAATATGTCGCGGGAGATTTACGGTCCGTCTGAAACCTGATAGCGATTTCCCCTGCGGCCCGGGAGGCCGTCACGCGCCGTGCTCGCAGCGGCGCGAAGCAAGCCGGAGGGGACACGCTGTCCCGGCCTTCCGCCGCTATCGGGGGGCTTGCGCCGGCCTGGAGGACATATGGAAAAGCAGTGGTACCTGAGGGACAGGGAGTTCTTCTCCAAGGACTTCGAGGCGCAGAAGAAGCGCTTCCTGGAAGCGGCTGTCCGCAAGGTCTTTCAGAAGGGAGACATCATCTTTCTGGAAGGGGAGATCGCCGACAGATGCCATTATGTGGCGTCCGGCGTGGTGCGCACCTTCAACGCGGACGATTCGGGCAGGGATTCGGTCGTCTTCCTGCGCAGGGAGGGCGAGATGTTCGGCCTGGCCGAGGCGCTGAGCCGGGCGCCGCGCAGGGCCAGCGCCCAGGCGCTGACAAATGTGGAGCTCTTCTGCATGCCGAGCGCCGACCTCGACCGCTTTCTGGCCGAGGACTATCAGATGGCGCGGCGGGTCATCACCCTGCTCGGCGGGCGGCTCTGCCACCTGAACGATCTGGTCTCGAGCTTTGCCACGGGCAGCGTGCTCTCGCGCCTGGCCGGCTTTCTGGTGACCCTGGTCTACGAGCATATCGCCGATGGCGGCGAGGGGAGTCCGGTGGAGGTGCCCGTGCGGGTCACGCAGGAACTGATGGCTTCGGTCACCGGCTCCACGCAGCCGACCATCAGCGAGACGCTGCAGCGTCTGCAGCAGGAGGGGGTGATCAGCATCGAGCGCAGAAAGATCACCATTCTCAATCCCCCGCAGCTCATGGCCTATGCCTCGATCGCGCCAGACTGATGACGCGGCCGTTCTGTTCGGGATATGCAGGACAGCGGAGGGCTCTTCGACCGGTCCGGGAAGGACGGCGGAAGAGCCTTTTTTCGGGTCTGCCGGACCGGAAGGTGCGCGGGATCA
>JAUNSE010000287.1 GCA_030539415.1 Desulfovibrionaceae bacterium | reverse complement strand
GAGCAACAGGCTACGAACCTGTGTGTCGGGAGTTCGAATCTCTCCGGGCCCACCATCAAGATATTTCCCGCGGCACCTGCCGCCTTCCTTCTTTCCAGTGGGCTCGTAGCTCAGTTGGATAGAGCAACAGGCTACGAACCTGTGTGTCGGGAGTTCGAATCTCTCCGGGCCCACCACGAAGAAAGAAGGAAGCGAGCGGGACGCGCAAGGCGGACAGATTTGCCAGGCTGCCCCTGATGGGACGGCCGATTTTTTTTGTCCTTCGTCCGGCGCGGGGACAGCGAAAGAGGCGCACGGGAGCATCCCGCGCGCCTCTTTCGCCGCAAAGACGGGGAGGGCGGAAATCAGGCCTTCAGATCGGGGCGCAGCGGCCCGTAGAAGAAGGAGGCCGTGGCGCCGCCGTCGGCAAGGAAGTCCGAGCCGGTGATGAAGGCGCCCTGGGGGCCCAGCAGCAGGTCGGCGACATTCGCCACCTCGTCCGCCGTGCCAGGACGGCCGGCGGGGCATCTGGCGAACATGTTGCGGTAGAAGTCGCCGCGCGGGCCGTTGAACTCGTCTATGGCGAGCGGCGTCACGATAATGCCGGGAGAGATGGAGTTGATGCGCGCGCCCCTCTCGCCCCAGCGCACGGCCTCGGCCATGACGCGCTTCACGTTGCAGCGCTTGGCGAGCTGGTAGGCGTGCAGGGTGTCGCGGATGCGGGCGGGCTGCAAAAGGTCCAGGGCGAGCAGGCCCTCTGCCGGGGTCATGGCCAGGGCGAAGTCCTCCTCCGGCGTCAGGGCCGGCATGCGGTGCCCGGACTGGCTGGAGATGGTGATGCCCGTGCCTCCCTCGGCGATGATTTGTCCGACCTCCTCCAGCAGCATGGCGGTGCCGTAGAGATCGACCTTGAGAATGGTCTCCACCGAGGCCTGGCTCGGCGAGACGCCGGCGGCATTGACAAAGCGCGTGACAGGCCCCCGGGAGCGGGCGAGCGCGATGAGGGCGCGCACCGAGTTGCGGGAGGAGATGTCCGCCTCGCAGGGCTCGGCGTCGAAGCCGGCCTGGGTGAGAGTGGCGCAGACGGCCCTCGCGTTTGCGGCGGATTTGTCGGCCACGACGAGCTTCATGCCGGAACCGGTGCGGCGGGCGATGGCCATGCCTATCTGGCCCGCGCCGGTGAGAAGGAGAACGTTTTTCTGCATGCTGCCTCCGCAAGGAAAGAAACAGGGAAGGCGGCCCGGACAGTCTGCCTGCCCGGCCCGCGCAATATCATGAGCCGGTTCCGAATGCCCTTTTTCGCTTACTCGGCCTTCAGCGTTCTGCCGTAGAACTCGGTGAGCTTGTCCATGGTGTTGTTCACATACTCGGGCACGACATACATCTGGATATGGGTGGCGCCGGGCACCTTGAAGAGCTCCTTGTCCTTCGTGCCGGCGGCCTTTTCATAGGCCTCCTCGGACATGTACAGGGAGTCGGCCCTGTCGCCGGCAATGTGGAGCAGGGGGGCGTCGATGAGGTCGATGTGATCCATGGCGTCCCAGGTCATGACGTCCATCAGGCCGGAGGTGGTGTAGCAGAAGGTGGAGTTGGGATGGCGGTGCGTTTTGCCGTAGTAGGTCATGCCCTCGCGGTAGAGATCCGCGGGTATCCTGGCGATGGCCTCGTCGGTGAGGCTGTCGAAGTCCACATTGCCGCTGTACTCGACCTTGCCGGTGGCGATTTCGCGGGCCCGGGCCTCGCTCGCCTGATGCAGGCGCTGCTGCACGCTGTCGAGCTGGCTGTTCATGTAGCCGTTGCGGCGGACCTGGCCGGAATTGAACATGCTGATGGTGGCGACGCCCCTGAAGCGCTTGTCGGACTTGGCGGCGTTGAGGGTGTAGCCGCCACCGCCGCAGATGCCGAGCACGCCCAGGCGGTTCGGATCGACGCCGGGCACGGTGCTCAGATAGTCGGCCATGCCGTGAATGTCCTCGGTGCGGTAGTAGGGCACGTCCAGATTTCTGGGCTCGCCCTCGCTGGCGCCCTGGAAGGAGGCGTCGGCGGCCAGGGTGACGTAGCCCTTTTCGGCCAGCAGCTGGGCGTACAGGCCCGCGACCTGCTCCTTCACGCCGCCGGTGGGATGGGCGACCGCCACGGCGGGATATTTCTTCGCCGGGTCGAAGCCGGCGGGCGTGTAGAGGTTGGCGGCGATTTTCAGACCGTGCAGCGTGTAGGTCACAGGCCGGACCTGCACCTTGCCCTTGACGTTTTCCATGATGGCTCCTTGATAGACAAGTCCGAGGGGATTCTTTTCGGCGGCCGATGCGTCCGCGGCGTCCGCGGCCGTCACGGCCAGGGCGAGGGCCGCGCAGGCGGCCGTCTGCATCGCGAGTCGGGCTGTGTTCTTCATGATGTTCTTCATTGCGCGTTCCTGCCTTTGAAGGCGGTTTGATGGCTGTTTTCGTGGTGCCGGGCCGGAAGGAGACGGTTTATTCTTCCGACAGATGCACAATAGGTCAGACGCGCGGTGAAATCGAAGCCACGATACGCTTGATTTGTTGTCAGTTCCTCTCCCTGGCGAAAGACGCCCGGGCGCCCCGGAGGAGGACAGGAGCCATGTCCCCGCAAGATCGTGTCTTCCGGAAAATTCCAGTATTATCAAAGAGATGAAAGGAAGGCGAAAGCGGTCCCGCCTGATCCGCCAGGCATGAGAAAAGGGGATGTCCCGAAGGACATCCCCTCTGAAGATGGAAATTTGTGCGGCGGAACCGGACTACTGGGCGCGGATGGTGCCGAGCTTCTGAATGTCCTCGTCCGTGCGGTTGCCGTGGATTTCAATGGCGTCCAGGGCCTTTTCAAGGTCGGCCAGCTCGGCTTCGGAGAGAGACACCTCGGCGGCGCCGAGGTTTTCCACGATGCGATCGGCCTTTCTCATGCCGGGGATGGGCACCACGCACTCGTCCTTGGCCAGCATCCAGGCCAGGGAGATCTGGGCGGGCGTCGCCATGTGGGCGGCGGCGAAGTCGTGCAGCATGTCCAGCAGGGGCTGGTTGGCGGAGACGTTTTCGGGCGCGAAGCGGGTGATGACGCGGCGCACGTCGTCGCCCTCGTATTTGGTCTCCCTGGTGTACTTGCCGCTCAGAAAGCCGCTGGCCAGGGGAGAGAAGGGCACGAAGCCTATGCCGAGCTCGGCGCAGGCGGGCAGCACGTCCTTTTCGTACATGCGCTCCATCATGCTGTACTCGTTCTGTATGCCGGAGAGAGGGGTTATGGCGTGGGCGCGGCGCACCTGCTCCTCGCTGGCCTGGGACATGCCCCAGCCGCGGATGACGCCCTCGCGGATGAGCTCGCCGGCGGTTTCGGCGATTTCCTCAAGCGGGCAGCCGTCGGGCACGCGGTGCAGGTAGTAGAGGTCCACATAGTCGGTGCCGAGGCGCTTCAGGGACTCGGCAAGGGCCCGGCGCATGCCGGCGGCGGAGAGCTTGGCCTCGGACCAGCCCTGCTGGGCGGGCAGGAGGTACTGCGAGAACTTGGTGGCCAGAACAATGTCCTTCCTGAAGGGGGCTATGGCCTTTCCGGTCAGCTCCTCGTTG
>JAUNSE010000286.1 GCA_030539415.1 Desulfovibrionaceae bacterium | reverse complement strand
AAGGCGCGTGCGCAGTATTTCGGCCTCGGGGCAGTCCGCGGCAAGGGCCCTGTCCAGCAGGCGCTCGGCGGCTTCCTGCTCCCCGGGCCCTGCCTTGCCCCGGGGCGCTGCCCCGGCAGGCTCTTTCGAGACTGACCTTGCGGAGCCTTTTGCGGAAGCGGACCTTGCCGAGGCCGATTTTGCGGAGGACGTTCCGGCGGCCTTTGCTCCGGATTTGGCGCACGACCGGTCAGCCCGGACCATGGCCAGAGCGAAGAGGCGCTGGCAGACGGCCGTGACCTCGCGGGCGCGGCCCAGGGCGCAGGCCTTCTCCAGCAGGGCGACGCCTTCGGCAAAGTCCCCCTCGTCCGCGCTGTCTGCGCTGCCAGGCTCCCTGCCGCCCAGCGCCAGTTCCGCGCCCAGCAGGGCGCAGGCGCCCGGACTGTCCGCATCGGCCAGTCCGCGCAGGATGGCGAGGGCGCGCCTGCGCTCCTCGGGGGAGGGGGCCTCTTCCAGCAGAAGTCCGGCAAGGCCCAGCCCCGCCTCCGCGTCGCCCGCGGCCCAGGTCTTTTCGAGCAGATCCCTGGCGCGCGCCGTGTCGCGATCGGTCAGAAGGCCCTCCTTCAGAATGAGGCCGTCTTCGCGCAGGGCCTGGGGCAGTCCCTTTTTGACGGCAATGTCCAGCAGGCCGAGCAGCCGCGCGCGGACTTCCTCCGCTTCCGCAAGAACGGGCAGCCTGGCGGCAAGGCGCAGGGCAAGCTCCAGGCTGTCCCAGCTGCCGTGCCCGGCAAAGCGGGTCAGGTGCTCCGCAAGGACCGCCGCCGTGACCAGATCCGCCCGTTCGGGCTGCTCGAGCAGCAGGCGGCCGGTCTCGAGGCAGGGGGCAGGGGAGCCGCTCTCGATCAGGCTGTACAGGACAGCGGGGGTGCCGGTCTCCCCGCGGCGCGCGCCGGCTGCAAGACGGCGGACGACCTGCAGGGAAGAGATGACGAGGGACATCACCCCGCTCGCGGCGTTCGCTCTTCCTCCGGCGGCCATAAGCGCCATGCCGGTCTCTTCTTTCGTCAGCGGGCCGCCGAGCTCTTCCGGCGGCAGGCCCGTGAAGAAATTCTCCACGCCCGGGGCCAGGCCGCGGACGGGCTTTTCTGCGGCCCCGGCGGCCGCGGGCCTTGTCGCCGCCTCCGCCTTCTTCCTGCCGCGCGTTCCCGCGCGCCTTCTGCCGGTCTGCGCCATGCTGTCTCCCCTGCGGCCGGGCGGCCGCCGTCAGATCTCTTCCGAAGCATCTCTCCGGAGAGGGGGGCCGCAAGGCCCCCCGTGAAAAAAGGGCGGCATGACACGCGCCACGCCGCACGCCGCATCCGCAGACCTGGCAGTCCGCAGATCCCTGTTATTTCTTCGTCTTTGGCCTGCCCCGCCTCTTTTTGGGCATCAGGGCGGCCAGCATGCGCCCGCCGTCCTGTATGGCCCTTTCGGGGCTGGCCATGCTCTCGCGGCAGAACGCGGCGAGGATGGCGCAGGGGATGCCTTCGGCAAGGCCGACCTTCTCCAGGAAGCCCGCCGAGGCGCTCCCGCCCTCGGGCAGCTGATCAAAGCCGTCGAAGCAGCGGGCGAGCTCGGCGAGCAGGGCCAGGTCCAGATGCATCAGGCCGTCGCGGTAGATGCCGGCCATCATGGCGCCCATTTCGCGGGCGTTGTCCATGGCCTCTTCCGAGCCGTCCAGGACAATGTCGTCCTCGTCATCGTCCCACTCGTCCTCGTCGTCATCGTCCCAGTCGTCCCACTCTTCCTCATCCTCATCCCTGTCTTCGCGGAGATTGTCCGCGTCGTCCCGGTCCTCCTCCTCGTCTTCGTCTTCGTCCGCGTCGTCCCCTTCGTCGAGCGCCTCCATGACGCGCTCGGTCACGGCGCTGTGCAGGATGTAGTAGGGGTCGTCCAGATTGATCAGGCGGTGCAGGTCCGCCATGGCGCGGTACAGGTCCTCGAGGCTCTCGTCGTCCTCCTCGTCCTCCTCGTCCCCGTCGTCACAGCCATCGTCGTAATTGATGAGATCATGGGCCTGCAGCAGGGCGCCGCAGCGCGGATTGCCGAAATTCCAGCCTTTTCTCGCCCATTCCTCCGCCTTTTCGGCATCGGCGGGAACGCCGTAGAGGCCCTCGAAGAGGATGCCGGCAAGCTCGCCCATGGCCATGGCGCATTCCTGGCCCGCGGCCTTTTCCAGCAGGGCCATGCCCTCTGCGGTGTCCGCGGGCCTGCCGTCCATGCCGTTCAGGCGCAGCCTGGCCAGGCGGGTCAGCGCCTCGCCGTTGACGGGCCTGCCTGGAGCGGCGGCCTGTCTGAACGAGATCCGCTTCAGGATGGATGCGCGCTCCTCTTCGCTGATCGGCCCGTCCGGGATCGGGATCTCGAGCCCGGCGGGATTGCATTCGGCGGCCCTGGTCAGCAGTTCGAGGCCCGCCTTGCGCATTTCCCTGTCGGGCGAGCCCATGCAGAAGGCCCAGCCCGCGGGCACGGCCTCGTCAGGGCAGCCGAGCTCGATGGCCTTCCCGTACTGCGCGGCGATCTCGCGCCAGTCGCTTGCGCTGTCCTGGCCCAGGAGCCTCGCGACAAGGGCGTGGGCCCGGCCGTTCCCCTCGGCGCACAGCGCGTTCAGAATGTCGAGGCACTGCGCGCGCTTTTTCCCTTCCGGCTCCTCGTCCACCAGCATCTCGGCCAGCAGCAGGCCGGCGCGGCTGTCCTTCTGCTGCCAGGCCTTCTTGAGCCACTTGATCGCCTGGGCGTCGCTCTTCCTGACCTGGAAGCCGGTTCTGTACAGCTCGCCGAACAGGCACTGGGCCGGGGCGAAGTCCCTCTCGGCCAGCTTCTTCAGCGTCTGCAGGGCGTTCGCGGCCAGAGGCCTGTCATTGGAGGGGTTCTGCAGCAGCAGGCGGAACACCATCTCGAGGCACTGCCAGTTGCCCCTGAGGGCGGGGGACTCGAGGGCTGCGAGCAGCTCGCCCAGCATCATCTCCGGGTCCTGGATGGAGCCGTTGAGGCAGGACTGGCCGTACATGATAGCGCAGCCCGGATCCTTCAGCTCGAGACCCTTCGAGAGCCACTCCATATGGTCGAGCACGGCCTCCGCGGACATGTTCGGCCCCAGCGCCCTCACGCCCCTGCCGAAGAGCTCGAGGCAGGCGGCTCCGAAGCCCCTGTCCGCGGCCTTTTCGAGCAGGGCGCGGCCCCTGGCCTCGTCCTGCTCCCCGTGCAGGCCGTCCATGAGCATGCGCCCAAGCAGGAAGGCGGCCAGCACCGAGCCCCGCTTCTGCAGACCGGCAAGCTCGGCCTCGGCCGCCGCGCAGGCTGTCTCGGAGTCCAGGTTCCGATGGATTTCGAAGGCGCGCGCCTCTTCCCTGCTCCCGGCATGGTCATCGACCCAGTCCGCGATGGTCAGCAGCTGCACCGGGCAGGTGACGATGTCTATGGAGCCGGTGACGCCGCCGGTCCCGCGCCCGGGCGTGACGGCGGTGAAGTGCACGGGCCTGGCGGAGCCCTTCCTTCCCTTCGGATTCCTGCTCTGGCTGCCGTTCTGATTCTTGTCCT
>JAUNSE010000285.1 GCA_030539415.1 Desulfovibrionaceae bacterium | reverse complement strand
AGCGCGGGGACCGGCTGTCCCGCGGACAGGGCGGCTCCGCCGTCACTCGGCGGCGCCCTTCCCCTCATCAGAATCGGCGGGACCGGCGGAGGCGGCGGGCCCCGCGGCATCGGCCGGGTCGGCATTGGCCAGGGCCAGCACCTTCTTCTCGTCCTCGGCGTAGCTGATCAGAATGGTGACCAGCGAGGAGTTGTTGGCCTCTATGGCGCGGCGCACAAGGCCGGGCAGAAAGGAGGACTGAAAGTCCGGACTGCCCAGGGCGTCCTCGACCAGCATGCGCAGGCTCTTCTCCTCCTCCGCCGAAGGACGGCCGGAATCGGCGCTGTGCTTTCTGCAGAGAAGGTCCAGGCAGGCCTCCACGGCCGTCATGTCGCCGCCCTGCTGGTCCGCGACCCTGTCCATGGCCGTCAGCCCCAGGGAAAACTGCCAGGCTATTTCCTCCGGATCGGTCAGGGAGCCGGAAAAGACCATGCTGGTGAAATTGTCTGTCATACAATGTCCTGTGTGAAGCCCGCGCGCCCGATTCCGGCACCGTCCGCCCGGACCCCGTGCGGGGCCTGCGGATGAACGGCTCCAGAGGAGCGGCTTCCGGATCTCAGGCGGAGGCCGGAAGCCGGGACGCGTCCCGGCGTTGTCAAAATGGAGCGCCTTCTTTACACCAAAATCGCACGTTTGACAAAAGCACGCTGTTTCGGAAAATTGCCCCGGAAATACGGACGCTTGTCCCTCGCTCCCCGCTGTTGTTCGCCTTCCTTCGGCTCTCTCCCTCTGTTGTTCGCGGCCGATGCATCGCGCACTGACGGCAGGGCAGGAGCAAACTGTGCCGCTGGCATCCGCAAACTGCAGGATCAGGCAGTTTTTCTCCGTCCGGAATCAGGGCGGCGGCCGCGCGGCGCGCCCTTCGTGAGGCAGGCTTCCGCTCACCAGGGTCCGCCCGCTCCGCGGACAGCCGGCCGGCACCGACGCAGGCCCGGGATCGGGACAGGGCGCCCGGGGAGGCTCCCCGGACGCCCTGTCCAAAGCGTATTTCCCCGTCTCGCGGACGGGCGGTCATTTTCCGGCGGCTACTGCAGATTTTCCATGTCGTCGCGGCCGTAGCTCGGATGCGGCACATGGGGGAACCTGCGGCGCAGGGCGAGCAGCTGATCCTCGGAGATGGGCTCGCCCTCCTTGCGGCCGCAGCGCGGGCACACATCGCCGATGACGCCCACATAGCCGCAGACCGGGTCGCGGTCCAGAGGATGGTTGATGGAGCCGTAGCCCACGCCCTTGTCGTGCATGTAGCGTATGATGGCCTCGAAGGCGTCCACATTTTTGGTGGGATCGCCGTCCAGCTCCACGTAGGTGATGTGGCCGGCATTGGTCATGGCGTGATAGGGAGCCTCGAGATCGATCTTCTTGAAGGCCTTGATGGGGTAGTACACCGGCACATGGAAGGAGTTGGTGTAGTAGTCCCTGTCGGTGACGCCGGGCACGATGCCGAAGCGCTGCTTGTCCAGCTTCACGAAGCGGCCGGACAGGCCCTCGGCCGGAGTGGCGATGAGGGTGAAGTTGAGGCCGGTCTTTCTGGATTCCTCGTCCATGCGGTCGCGCATGTGCTGCACGATGCGCAGGCCGAGCTCCTGGGACTCGGGGCTCTCGCCGTGATGCTTGCCGGTCAGGGCCACCAGGGCCTCGGCCAGGCCGATGAAGCCCACGGTCAGGGTGCCGTGCTTCAGAATCTCGCCGATGCTGTCCTCCCAGCAGAGGGTGTCGGCGTCGAGCCAGACGCCCTCGCCCATGAGGAAGGGATAGTTGGAGACGCGGCGGGCCGACTGTATGGACAGGCGGTGCAGGAGCTGGCGGTCCACGAGGTCAATCATGTCGTCCAGGGCCGCGAAGAATCTGTCCACGTCCTTTTCGGCCTGCAGGGCCAGACGGGGCAGGTTGATGGAGGTGAAGGACAGGTTGCCGCGGCCGCAGGTGACCTCTCTGGAGGGATCGTGGACATTGCCCATGACGCGGGTGCGGCAGCCCATGTAGGCCACTTCCGTGTTGTAGTCGCCGGGCTTGTAGTACTGCAGGTTGAAGGGGGCGTCGAGGTTGGAGAAGTTCGGGAACAGGCGCTTGGCCGAGACCCTGATGGCCAGCTTGAAGAGGTCGTAGTTGGGATCGCCCTCGTTGTAGCTGACGCCGGCCTTCATCTTGAAGATCTGCACCGGGAAGATGGCGGTCTCGCCGCCGCCGAGGCCGCTCTCCGTGGCCAGCAGCAGCTGCTTCACGACCATGCGGCCCTCGGGAGTGGTGTCCGTGCCGTAGTTGATGGAGCTGAAGGGCACCTGGGCGCCGGCGCGGGAGTTCATGGTGTTGAGATTGTGGATCAGGGCCTCCATGGCCTGATAGGTGTCGCGCTCGGTGCGGCGCAGGGCGGCCTTCTCGGCGTAGGCGGCGAGCTTTGAGGCATCGAGCTTCGCGCAGATTTCGCCGTTTCCGGCGCGCAGGGCGTCCAGAGCCTTGCCGATGCGGCCGGGCAGTCCGGGCAGCGCGCTCATGGTGATGGGCTCCACGCGGCTGACCAGGTCCTTCGTGAAGCGGACCGCCTCGCCGTGCTCGACATCGGCCTCCACCTCCACAAAGGCGGTGAGGGCGTCGCCGTAGGTCTTGCGGAAGGTCTGGGCCACGCCCGGGGCCATGGCGAAGTCGAAGTTCGGGATGGACTGGCCGCCGTGCATCTCGTTCTGGTTGGCCTGAATGATGATGCAGCACAGGGCGGCGCGGGAGATGATGTTCTTGGGCGGGCGCAGGAAGCCGTGGCCGGTGGAGAAGCCGTGCTTGAAGAGCTTCAGGGGATCGATCTGGCAGCACGTCTCCGTCAGCATGTAGAAGTCTTCGTCGTGAATGTGGATGTCGCCGCAGACATGGGCCGAGGCGATGTCCTCGGGCAGGATGTGGTGGTTGCAGAAGTACTTGGAGCCTTCGGAGCCGTACTTCAGCATGGTGCCCATGGAGCTGTCGCCGTTGACGTTGGCGTTCTCGCGCTTCATGTCCACGGCCTTGGCCGGGGAGAAGGTCAGCGCGTTGTAGATGTCCATCAGGGCGCCGGTGACGCTGCGGCGGCGGGCATGATCCGCGCGGTAGAGAATGTAGGCCTTGGCCGTGGGGGCGAAGCCGTATTCAATGAGGGTGAGCTCGACCAGGTCCTGCACGTGCTCGACGGTGACGGCGTGCTTTCTGGGATTGAGCTGCTCCACCACCTTGTTGGTGACGAAATCGATGTCCGTGGCGGACATCACCTTCTCGCCTGCGGGCACATCGTTGGCCGCGCCCTGGATGGCCGCGCGGATCTTGGACTTGTCGAAGGACACTATCTTTCCGTCACGCTTGGTGATGGTCTTGGGGATCATGCTCGCTCCTTTGATTCCTTTACCGAACCTTTCCCAGGTCCGTAAGGAAGGACCGGGCGTGTTGTTATGCGGTGCAACGGCATGCCGGTGCCGCTCATGAAGGCGGTCTGTTCCGGACAAGCGGTTGTTTCTGGACAAGTTGAAACACGGTTTCAAAAAGCCGCAGTTCGGGGTAGCGTT
>JAUNSE010000284.1 GCA_030539415.1 Desulfovibrionaceae bacterium | reverse complement strand
CGGTGCCTGCTCTCCGACCGGGGCTCCTCGGCCGACGCCGCGCGCTATCTGCGCACGTCGGCGCAGGCCGGGGCTCCCGGGGAGGCCTGCGGCACGGGCCTCATGCTGGTCATGCGCCACCTCGAGCGCGACGGGAAGGGATACCCGGCCCTGCTGCCGGAAAATCCCAGATTTCTGCAGACGGCCCGCGCCGGAGCGAAGGGCAAGACCCCGCCCCAGAAGGAGCGGGACGACCGCCCGGCCATGTCCTTCAGGTCCGGTCTCGAGCTTTTGCAAGCCGCCTCGGCCAGCGGCAGCCGCGAGGCCGGCGTGCATCTGGCCATGCTGCGCCTCATCGGCGCGGACGGCATGGGCGGCGCGGACGGCAGACAGGACGGCCTGGCCATGCTGGAGGCGGAATGCGCCCGCGACAATCCTCCGGCCTTCGGCGCCCTGGCCGGCGTGCTGCTGCAGGGCCTGCACGGCGTCGCCCGCCAGCCGGAACGCGGCCTTGCCCTGGCCCTGCAGGGCTTCGCGCGGCGCGATCCGCGCTCCTCGGCCCTGATCTGCCTGCTGCGCCTGGGGCATCTGCGCCCCTTCCCGGCCGCGCCCGGAGCGGCCCAAAACGCGCTGCCGGACAGCATCCGGCAGCTGCCCGTCACTTCCGTCGAGGCGTCCGGCCTGCTGCTCTGGCTGGCCTGCCGCAGGGAGCGCCTGGCCCAGCTCGCGGCGCAGCTCTGGTCCTCGCGCAGCGGAGCGCCGTCCGCCGAGGGCAGGGACCTGCTCGACGGCAGGGGACTCTCCGCGCCCATGGTGCGGGTGCTGACCCGGGCCCTCAACGAGGCCGACACAGGCCCCGCGGCCCTGCTCGAGACCTTCCTGGCGGACAATGCCGGATCGGCCGGGCAGCCGGACGGCAGTCAGGAGCGAAACCGCGACCGCAGCCGCGACCGGTCCGGAAACGGCGCGAGAGCCCGCGCAAACGCAGCCGCGGAGACCAGGGACCTCAGTCCCGCGGCCATCGCGGCCCTGTGCGCGCTGTACCGCACGGACTGCCGCGCGGCCCTGCGCAGAAAGACCTATGACGCGCCCCGCTTCCTGGACTTTGCCGCGGCGCACGCCCAGGGCTCGATCTGAGCGGGCGGCGCGCGTTGCATCTCAGGCCCTCCCGGCCCGGGCGCACACCGGGCCGGGAGGGGCCGGAAGGGGCCGGGGCCGGACGGCTCACCGGGCTGACGGGCTGCGGGAGAGACGGCTCACCGGCCGGACAGTTACAGGAGAGACGCCTCCCGGGACAGGCGGCCTTTTGGGGAAAATCGTCCCGCGCCGCGGCCCCTGCCTCTGACAGTTGCGCCGTGTCCCCTGCCGGCTCTCTGCACAAGCGCTGCGCCTTCCTGACAGACGGCCGAAAAATTGCTGTCAGAACGGCATATTTTCTTGACAGACAGCCCCTTTCAATTCAGTTTTGCGGAATATCTGCACCGCACCCGGGGTCTCTTTCCGGCTGGCCTCCCCACGGATCCGCCAGCCTGACAGGGCGTCCCGCTCAGGCAAGGACATCATCATGAAGCTGATCGTCAACAGGAATCCCAGAAAGAAAGAGTCCGCCAGGCTCGTCAACTTCAGCGCCATCGGCCCGGATGTCCGGGAGGACGACGGCGGGATCGACATCACCACCTGCAGCCCGCAGCTCATTGCCGTCAGGGACTGGCTCGACGAGCACAGCTCGAGCGAGGACGAGGTCCGGGCCTACCGCACGGTCGCGGACCTGAAGGATCCGGCGACGGCGGACAGCGCCCGCGCCGAGCTCGCCAGGCTGCAGAAGCGGGGCTCGGTGCTGGCCGCCTTCTTTCTGGGACGCATGCACCTCGAGGGGCTGCGCGCGGAAAAGGACGAAAAGAAGGGCCGCGCCCTGCTGGAGGAGGCCGCGAACAGGGACTTCGGACCGGCCTGCTTCGAGCTCTTCCACAGCGGCTGGGGCGATATGGCGCCGGACGGGGGCGCCGAGGCCCTGACCGACTCCATCGGCTGGCTCATGCGGGGCCTGGAGCTGAACTCCCCGAGCTGCGCCCTCTTTCTGGGCTTTGCGTGCTTGAGCGGCACCTTCCCGCACAAGCGCGCCGTGCTGGACGACGTGCTCGCCACCCTGGCCCCCTTCGCGGCCAGGGGCAGCTGGCCCTGCCTCGAGACGATGATCCGGCTGCTGATGCAGAACGGCCGCGGAGACGACGCTCAGGGCGAATCCGCGCTGGCGTCCCTGAAGGCTCTGGCCGAACGGGACTTCGCCCCGGCCCAGGGCCTGCTGGGCGAGCTCTGCGCCAAGGGCTTCCTGGTCAGGAAGAGCGACACCCAGGCCGTCAAGTGGCTGAAGAAGGCCTGGCAGCAGAACGACAGCCAGGCCGGCCTGCTGCTGGCCGAGCTGCTGGTGGCCGGGCATCCCGAGGGCAGAAAGCGCGATCAGTGCTTCGACATCCTGCGGCCCCTGTGCGGCGAGGGCATCGGCCGGGCGCACGCCCTGCTGGCGAGACTGCTGGAACAGAGCGGCAGCGAGGCCGACTGGCGCGAGAGCCTCGTGCAGTACGGCAAGGCCATAGATCTCGGCAGCCCGGGCGAGGCCGTGCGCGCGGCCTGGGCCATGGTCATGGCCCCGCGCAGCGAGGCCATGCGCCGAATGGGGCTGACGCTGCTGGAAAAGGCCGCCGAATGCGATCCGCCGCTGCCCGACATTCCGGACGGGCCGTTCGACGAGGAGACGCGCGCCCAGGCCCTGAAAAAGCTCGCGCTGCGCCCGCTGGCGGCCCCGGGCCGCCCCCTGAACGGCGAGGCCATGGTCTGCCTCGCGAGACTGCGCCTGAACGGCATGGACGGCAGGGCCGCGAGCGCCGAAGAGGGCCTGGCCATGCTCGAGAAGGCCGCGGACAATGACTGCGCGCAGGCCATGGGCGAGCTTGCCGGCATCTCTTTCGCCGGCCTGTACGGCGTGAAGGCCGATCCCGAAAAGGCCGAGGACTGGGCCAGGCGCGGCTGGGCGTACAGCGACAGCCGCTGCGGCGCCCTGCTTGCCGCGCGCGGGCTGCTCGACGCGCCCGCCGGCGACGACGAGGCGAGCCTTGTGCTCGCCCTGATCAGCCTGCAGCAGATGATCGGCCTCGAGGACAGCCTGCACAGCCTTGACAGGCGCGTGTTCTCCCACGTCGCCGCGGCGGTCGAGGCCGCCGAAGAGGAGGAGGAATGGGACGAGGACGAGGACGGCGAGGCCGTCTTCGGCGACGACGAGGAGGAGGAATACGTCGAGGACTCTCCCGAAAGGCGTACGGCGGGGCCGGCCGCCGGGGACGATGAGGAAGAGGACGACGAGGACGACGAGGAGGACTGGGAGGAGCTGGAATACGACGGGGACGACGAGGACGATGAAGAGGAGGACGAAGAGGAAGGGGACGAAGACGAGGACGATGAAGACGGGGAGCTCGTTCTGGACGGCTCGGACGAGGCCATGGAGCGCGCCTTCGAGATGGGCGTCGTCATGGCCGACAGCTTCCTCGACGGCGTGACGCATCTGGACATGGCCCTCGTCGACATGGTCGCCC
>JAUNSE010000283.1 GCA_030539415.1 Desulfovibrionaceae bacterium | reverse complement strand
AAATAATCAGATTTAAAAATTAGGGAAGTGGATCTCGTGTCCACACGCTCTAGGCCGCGAACAGGACGGCGGGACTGCCCGGAGCGCCGGCACCCCGGCGCACAGGCTTCCGCCGCCCCTCCACCATCTCCCATTCTTCATCAGCAAAAAAGGAGTCCTGCCCATGGCCCGTGAACGTCTGGCCAGCCGTCTCGGCTTTCTGCTTCTTTCCGCAGGCTGCGCCATCGGCCTCGGCAATGTCTGGCGCTTCCCCTGGATTACCGGCCAGTACGGCGGAGCCTGGTTCGTGCTTATCTATCTCGGCTTCCTGGTGGCGGTGGGGCTGCCCATTCTGGTCATGGAGTTCTCGCTCGGCCGCGCCTCGCGCAGAAACATGGGCCGCTCCTTCCACATGCTGGAGCCGGCAGGCACAAAATGGCACCGCATAGGCTGGTTCAGCCTGGTGGGCAGCTACCTGCTCATGATGCTCTACATTCCGGTGGCCGGCTGGATGCTGGCCTACTGCTGGTACATGGCCTCCGGACAGCTGAATCTGCCTCCTGCCGAAGTGGGCGCCTTCTTCGGCTCCATGCTGGCCGACCCCGTCTCCATGACCGTCTGGGCGGCGGTCGTGCTGGCCGTCTCGCTGGTGGTCTGCTGGTTCGGCGTGCGGCACGGACTGGAGCGCGTGACCAAGGTCATGATGTCGGGCCTTCTGCTCATCATGGTGGTGCTGGCCGTCCGCGCCCTGACCCTGGACGGCGCCTCGGAGGGGCTGGCCTTCTACCTCGCTCCCGACCTCGAGCGCCTGAAGCAGGCCGGCATCCTGAACGCCGTGACCGCGGCCATGAACCAGTCCTTCTTCACGCTGGGGCTCGGCATAGGCTCCATGCTCATCTTCGGCAGCTACCTGGACAACAGACGCAGCCTGACCGGCGAGTCGGTCTGGATCGTGACGCTGGACACCTTCGTGGCCCTGACCTCGGGTCTCATCATCTTCCCGGCCTGCTTCGCCTACGGCGTGCAGCCGGACAGCGGCCCGGGCCTCATCCTCATCACCCTGCCGAACATCTTCAACCAGATGCCCATGGGCACGCTCTGGGGATGCCTGTTCTTCGTCTTCATGAGCTGCGCCGCTCTGACCACGGTGATTGCCGTGGTCGAGAACATTGTCTCGTACAGCATGGACGTGCACGGCTGGGACAGACGCAAGTCCATCAGGGTGCACGGCCTGGGGCTTGCCATCCTCATGATGCCCTGCATCCTGGGCTTCAATGTCTGGAAGGACTTCACGCCCTTCGGCCCCGGCAGCTGCGTGCTCGACCTCGAGGACTTCCTGCTCAGCTACAACATGCTGCCCGTGGGCGTCACGGTCATCATCCTGTTCTGCACCACGCGCTACGGCTGGGGCTGGAACAACTTCCTGAACGAGACCGACAAGGGCGTGGGCCCGAACTTCCCCAGATGGCCCCGCGTCTATCTGACCTATGTCCTGCCCGTGATCATTCTCTGCCTCTTCGTGCAGGGCTACGTGCAGAAGTTCTTCTAAGCGGGGACTGAGGAGGTTCTCCCGCAAAGCCGGGAGGCCGCTCCAGGGAATCCTGAAATCGTGCGACAGAAAGCCGCCTTCCGGGTTGGAAGGCGGCTTTCTGCGTCTGCGCCCGGGTCGGCACAGGGAGCGCCAGCACATTGAGCAGGGACGGACGGCAGCCGCGTCCGCGAACACGGTCTGGCGCTCGCCACTGAGGAGAGGAGACGCCGTCTCCTGAGCCGGGGAATGTCCGGGGCTTTCCGCAGGTGCTGCCTGTTTCCCCGCATGACAGCCGCATGACTGCCGCGGAAAGGGCATGAGTACGCCGCGCTGTGCGCCTGCCCGAGTCTTTCAGGGAGGCTGCCGGAGGCATGCCTTGCCAGTCTTGCGATGCTGTCTCCGCTTCTGGCCGTGTCGTGCCTCCGCAAAGCCGGGCCCCGCTTCTTCCGCCTGGCGGAAGCGGCCGGGGAGGGCGGATGCCCCCGTGCCCGGAGCGCGGCGGGCCGGGCACGAAAAAGGGGGTGGAAGAAAGCTTCCACCCCCGCATGCTTGCAGATGATGCTGAATCAGGCCGGCCTAGAAGAACTGGCCCATGCTGAACTCGAGACGGCCGCTTTCCTGCTCGCCGTCAAAGTCCTCCTTCAGCGGGATGCCGTAGGCGATGCGCAGGTCGCCCATGGGCGAACGCCAGCGCAGTTCGAGACCGGCGGAGTAGACCCAGTTCTTGTCGAAGTCCCACTTCAGCTCGCCGCCGTCGTCGGAGCTGTAGTTGAAGCCGATATCGAAGAAGGGCACGATGGCCAGGCCCATGTCTTCCTGGAAGGTCCACACGTATTCGAAGTTGGCCACGCCCATGCGGTCGCCGCCGATGACGTCGTTGTCGTAGCGCGGATCCTTGGAGCGCGGGGAGGCGTCGGTGTAGGAGTAGCCGCGGACCGTGTCCATGCCGCCCACGTAGAAGCGTTCGAAGACGGGGATTCTGGATTCGGTGTTCTGGAAGACGGCGCCGAGGCGTGCGCGCACGTGAGCCGTGTGGTTCTGCTTGAAGGAGTAGAAGCCCTGCCAGTCGCCGACCAGCTTGACGAAGTTGTCGGTGCCGCCGAGGCCGCCGCCGCCCCATTCGCCCTGCAGGCGGATGATGGTGCCCTTGGAGGGACGCTCGCGGTTGTCGGTGGTGTCGCGCACGATGCGGGCGCCGAAGGCGCTGGTCCAGTTCACGCCCTTGTAGTCGGTGATGTACGGGGAGGCGGTGCTCTCCACATCATAGATTTCGTAGCGCTCCAGGCGGTAGCTCACGCCCACGCTGGTGTATTCGCCGATGGGATAGGAGAAGCGGACCGTGTCACCGATGGTGTCGCGGGTGAAGCTGTCCCAGTAGTCGTGCAGGTAGTAAAGGTCGTTGCCGAAGGACAGGTTCGTGTCGTAGAGGCGCGGGTTGTTGAAGGTCAGCGTGCCGGAGGTGCGGCGCCAGGAGAAGAAGCCGCTCAGGGACAGCTGGTAGCCGCGGCCGAAGAGGTTGCGCTCCATGATGGTGGCGCTGACGCCCACGTCGAAATAGGTGGAGTAGCCGACACCGGCCATCAGGGCGCCGGTGTTGCCCTCGTTGACCTTGACCTTGAGGTCGACCTGATCCTCGGATTCGGTGGGCACAAGCTCGGTGTCCACGTGCTGGAAGTAGCGCAGGCGGGTCAGACGCTCGGTGGAGCGGCGCAGCTTGGCGCCCTCGTACTGATCGCCGTCGCCCAGACGCATTTCGCGCAGGATGACGTTGTCGCGCGTCTTCTCGTTGCCCTCGACCAGCAGGCGGCGGATGTAGAGCTTCTGCTTCTTGTTGATGACATAGACAACGTTGACCGTGTTCTCCTCGTCGTCGTTCTTCACCACGCGGGTGTCGACCTCGGCGTAGGCGTAGCCCATGTCATTGTAGTAGTTCTGCAGGGCCTTGGCGTCGTCCTGCATGATGCTGACGTTGAAGTACTTGTTCTCGTCGCGCCACTGCTGCATCTTGACGAGCTTCATCATGTTCTCCTCGGTGTCGAGGAGATCGCCGGCGAAGCCCACCAGCTTGACGTT
>JAUNSE010000282.1 GCA_030539415.1 Desulfovibrionaceae bacterium | reverse complement strand
CTTTCGACTTCCCCGGCCAGAGCCAGGCACTGCGTGCCATGGAGGGCCAGCCCCCAGCACCGCGCCCGGCCCCACGTCTGCCGCATCTTCCTGAAGAGCGCGGTCTTCGAGGCAGAGCGCAGCGCCTTGCGGGTTTCGGCAGCAAGGCTCTCCGGCCCGGGGCAGAGCCGTACGGCCAGAACCTGCGCCGGAGTCTCCGCATCGCCCTCGATGGCCAGCAAAAGCCTCATGCCGTCAGCCCGATCTTGGTGCTTCCGCCCGCCGGCCTTCTTCCGGCCGAAGGCGACATCGCGGCCGCCCTCGCGGAAGAGGGATTTCAGAACCTCCCCGAGCAGGTCCTCAAGGCCTGGCAGATAGAGCAGGCCCCGGGCGAGATACCAGCTGAAGCACTTTGTGAAGGCCGACCCGTCCCCGGCCCGCAGGGCCGCGTGCAGAGCCAGGTGCCTCGCCCGCTCCTTTCTGTCGCGGGGGAAGTTCCGGTACCAGGAGCGCGCGGCGTCCCGGAAGATATTGGCAACCGATCTGTGCGGCAGGACGCAGCGCACCAAGCCCGCGGCATCGGGACCCTCGCTCAGGGTCAGACAGCCCGCATAGAGGAGCAGATTCCACACATGTTCGACAGAATCGTAGGCCGTGTCGTGGCACAGCCCCGGCTCCAGGCGGAAGCGTACGGCCTCTCCGGCCAGAAGGGCCGTCATGGGGCCGGTGACGGCCGCATCGTCCGCCGAAACGAGCTCGTCCATGAGGCTGCGGCTGGCGGTCCAGGCCCAGTAGGCTTTGGGCAAAAGTTCGGGACTGGAGCGCAGGTCGTCGATATAATTGATGATCTCCCAGGGGCAGTACATGGTCTGACCCTGCCCGAAGCTGTAGCCGCCGTACCACTCTCTCACTGCCTCCCGCTTCTCCGCACAGCCCGCCTCCTCGAGCAGCATGTCCGCCTCCTCCTGGGTGAAGCCGATGCTGTCGGCCAGATCCGGGGTCCAGACGCCGCAGCCTGCAATGCCGGGCCCGATGCCGGCCCCGGGCCCGGCCGGCAGGACATCGGCGATGTTGAGGCAGCCCGCGAAGACGGCCAGCTCCGGCGCGTCCGGACCGGCATAGGCCTCCGCAAAAAATCTCCTCAAGAAGGCGGTCATGTCCGGGGCATAGCCCCATTCGCCCGCCTCGTGCTGCGGCGTGTCGCACTCGTCCACCAGCAGGATGGGGCGATGTCCCCGGTGCCCGTGCAGGGCCCGGCAGAGCGTGGCGAGGCTGCCGGCAAGCAGGTCATCGTCCTCCTCCCGGTCTGCCAGCGCCCGCAGCCTTGCCTTGAGGTCCGCGGAGAGCGCGGGACTGTCCAGAAGCCCCCTGTGCCTGAAGGCCACCTGGTCGCAGATGCTGCGCCGCAGCGCGGCAAGGGCATCCTCGAAGATAAGGCCGCACACATTGGAGAGGTCCAGGTGCAGCACCGGACGTCTGTTCATCCAGACCGCGCAGAGCCCGGCATTGCGGGAGACGGCAAGGCCTTCGAAAAGCTTCCTGCTGTCCAGGGTGCAGTCGAAGAACTCAGCGAGCATGCTTAAGGTCAGCGACTTGCCGAAGCGGCGCGGGCGCATGAGGACGGTGATGCGCTCGCGGTCCGGAGCAAGGAGCCTTTCGATGAGGGCCGTCTTGTCCACATAGCGCATGCCGTCCTCGACGATGCGGCGGAAATGCTGACAGCCATGGGGAAGCATTTTGTGAGCGGGCATGGCAAACCTCCGTGCCGGCGTGCAAGTGAAGGGGGAGGGGAGCGCGGTGTCCGGATGGAGCGATGGAGATGGCCCGGTCCGGCCGCGCGACGGTTCACAGGGTTCGGGTCACGGCAAGGCAGCGCCTGCCGCAGAAGGCCAGCCCCCAGAGCCGCGCATGGGCTTCGTCCTGGAAATCCTCTTCTTCCTCTCCCGGTCTGGCGCCGGGGGATGCGCCGGCGCAGAGCTTCAGGGAGCGCAGCGCCTCGCGGGCGTCCGCTTTCAGCGCCGCGGGCGAGGCCGAGACCCTCAGCCTGATGCGGTTGAAGGTCCGGCATGGTTTGACGAGAAGGTCCGCTCCGCCCGTTTCGCCGCCTGCCCGGTCATCCGGCCGGGCGTCCGGCCCGCCGGCCACCCAGACAGGGCACACGAAGATGCGGAAGAGTTCGACGAGAAGGGTCAGGTACGCGGGGGATCCTTCGCCCGCGTCCCGCGGCAGGATGCTTTCGGAGAGCAGGCCCTCAAGAGCGCTTGTGAAGCCTTTGCTGTCCCCGTTCTCCAGGGCGTCCAGCAGTTCCGCTTTCGGCAGCTGCCCCAGACGCCAGATGTTCATCACGCGCACGGCGCGGGACAGCAGTTCGCGCGCCATTCTGTTCGGAAGAACGGCGCGGGCGTTCCTGCCGAAGCACCCTGTCTCCTCTGTCCCGCCGTCCGCGGCGAGCCAGCCGCAGTGCACCAAAAGGCTCAGCAGCTTGTCGCCGGAGCCGCCCGCCCTGTCCCAGGCGAGATACGGGTCGAAGCCGAGCTCGACTGTCCCGCCGGCCAGGAGACGCTCCAGAATGCCCGCAAGACATCCCCTGTCCGGTTCGAGCGCTGTTTCCATGGCATGGAGGCAGGCCCGCTCGAGCCGGCCCCAGTCGCTCAAGTACTCCGCCAGTTCCGCCCAGGGACCCGCCTCGTCGGCCGCAACCCTGCCGGTCACCGGATCCGGCTCCCACCGCAGGGCGGCAATGCCGGTCATGACGTCTCTCGGGCAGTACAGGTTCGGGACGCGGCCCGCATGATGCCCGCCGCACCACTCCCTGATAGTTTCCCTGCAGCCTCCGAGGCCTGTCCGCGCGAGCAGGTCCGCGACCTCGGCTTCCGTGAAGCCGAAGCATCTGTCCAGGAAACTGTCGCCGATGCCCCTGACCCGGATCTTGTAGAGGTCGTCGTTGAAGCTGCCGCGCAGAACGTTGAGGCAGCCCGCGAACACGCCGAACTCGAGCGCGCTGTTGCCGATGAGCGTCGTGCCGGCCAGCCCGCGCAGGAAGGAGAGCATGGCCTCCGCGTAGCCGTTTCTCACTGCGCAGGCGAGCGGCGCGTCGCAGTCGTCGAGAAGCACCACGGCGTCCCTGCCCCAGTGCTCGCGCAGAAGGGAGGTCAGGTGCTTCAGGCCGAACTCCATGAAGACGCTGTCCGCCTTCGGGTCGAGGAGGGGCGCGAGCGGGCTTTTGTCGTATCCGGCGAGCCGGGGACTGCTTTCAAGATAGTCGTGCTCCCTGCACAAATCCGCCACAAGACGCCGGAAGGCGGCAGCGGCCTCCCCGAAGGTCAGTCCGCGCATCTCCTTCAGGGACAGATAGATGACCGGATATCTGTTCATCCATCTTTGGCAGAGCCCGGTGTTGCGGGAGACGGCAAGGCCCTCGAAGAGCGCTCTGCTGTCCTGGCGGATGTCCAGAAAGTCCCGCAGCATGGTCAGGTTCACCGTCCTGCCGAAGCCCGTCGGCCGCAGGAGAAGGGTGGCCGGATACGGATGCCCGTCCAGCATCTCCTCGATGAAGCCGCTTTTGTCCGCGAAGGGCAGGCCGCGCTCGCGGATTTTCCTGAAATCGGACCTGCTGT
>JAUNSE010000281.1 GCA_030539415.1 Desulfovibrionaceae bacterium | reverse complement strand
GCCTTGTGTGCCGTATCCGGGCACGCTCATGCTGTCCTCGAGAAGGCGCAGGAGTTTGAGCACGATGATGGTCAGAGCGAAATAGATGATGCCCGCGGTGGCGTAGAGCGCGAGATGCTCGTGCGTGCGGGCGGCAATGGCCGCTGTGCGCGCCATGATTTCCTGGGTGCCGAGGACGTAGCACACGGCGGAGTCCTTGAGCAGAATGGAATACTCGTTGGCCCAGCCGGGAATGGACAGACACAGTGCCTGGGGGAGAATGATGGACCTGATGATCTGTCCGTCTCCCATGCCGAGAGCTCTGCCGGCCTTCATCTGGCCGGAGGGCAGGGAGAGGATGGCGCCGCGGAAAATCTGCGACTGGTATGCCGTGCTGGTGCATCCCATGACAAGACAGGAGATGATGAAGGGTTCGACCGGCAGGCCCAGGCTCAGAAAGAGGCCGTAGAAGAGAAAGAGAAGAACGAGGATCGGTATGCCGCGGAAAAACCAGACATAGATCGAGACAAGGCGCCGCAGTGGGGGAGGGCCGTAGACCTGGGTGACGGCGAAGGGGACTCCCAGGCACAGCCCGATGGCAAGAGCTATGCCCACGGCGCCCACGGTGACCAGGCAGCCGCCCAGGATGTAGGGCAGAGCGTCAAATATGACAGTCAGTGAATGCATGACTCCCTCAACGGGAACGGGGTCCCCATATGGAGACCCCGTTACAAAAATCCGTAATTACGGTTACTTGCTCAGATACTTGGCCTGCAGTTCCTTCCAGTAGGGGTCGGCCTTGAGGAGCTTGTAGCCTTCGTTGACGAGCTTCATGAGTTCGGCGTCACCCTTGCGGATGGCCACGCCGAAGTCGTCCGGGATGCCGTGGGTGCCGACGATCTTGACGTCGCGGCCCTTGGAGATGGCGTCATTGGCGGGCAGGCTGTCCATGAGGGCGGCCTCGATGCGGCCGTTCAGGAGGTCTTCAACAGCCAGGGGGCAGGAGTCGTAGTTGCGCAGTTCGAAGGGATAGCCCTTTTCCTTCTGCTCGGTCCTGATGGCCTCGGCCTCGGAGGTGCCGCGCTGCACGCCCAGCTTCAGCTTGGTGGAGAGGATCTTCTCGGGGGTCAGCTTGGAGTCGCTGCGGGTCAGGAACACGCGGGAAACCTGCCAGTAGGGCTCGGAGAAGTCCACCTGCTCGCGGCGCTTGTCGGTGATGCTCATGCCGGAGTCAATCATGTCGATCTGCTTGGCCAGCAGGGAGGGAATGATGCCGTCCCACGCCATGGGCTTGTGCTCGACCTTGAAGCCCATCTTGCTGGCGATCCAGTTCATGGAGTCAACGTCGAAGCCGGCAGGCTGGCCGGTCTTTTCGTCAATGTAGGCGAAAGGAGGATAGTTGGGATCGATGCCGTTGATGTAGGTCTTCTGGGCGAAGGCCGGAGATGCGCAGAAGGTCAGGCAGAGAAGGGCGAGAGCCAGAAGTTTTTTCATTGTGGGTACCCCCAGGTTGCAGTGCTGGCATGGTCGGAATTGACCGCGGGAGAAAGGAACAAAAACAGGTAAAAAATAGCGGAAGTCTTGGCTGTGCGCAAGAAGCTGATGGTGTTCGGCCCTTTCGGGCCCAAGGTCCCTCTCGTCCGGCTCCCGGGGCGGGCCACCGTGGCTGTCACGCAAGCTTTTCGCCCTTGTTTCAACCGCTTTGCCCCTGTGCCGGTTCGTTCCGGCATCCTGTTCTAGCCGCGGCCGGCCCGAAAGGGGAGGGAGGACGGGTTCCTTCCGCGCGGAAATGATTTCAATCCGGCAGCTCCTGCTCCGCCTCCGGAGCAAAAAGGAAGGGGCCGCAGGAAAATCCTGCGGCCCCCGGAAAGCGTTGCGGAAAGGAGGCTACGGCCTGTCGGCGATGGCGGCGGAGATGTTCGCCTCGCAGCACAGCTTGCCGTCCACGAAGGCCTTTGCTTCCATCTTGCAGATCATCATCTTGCGGCGGATGTTGGAGCAGTGCAGCTCCAGCCTGTCGCCGGGCACCACCTGGCGGCGCCATTTCACGCCGTCAAGGCCGGTGAAGAGGAAGAGCTTGTTGCTGAAGTCCTCCTTCGCGTCGGACAGGGCCAGCAGGCCGCCGGTCTGGGCCAGAGCCTCGAGAATGAGCACGCCGGGCATGACGGGGGCTCCGGGGAAGTGTCCCTGGAAAAAGGCCTCGTTGATGGTGACGTTCTTGTACGCGATGATGTGGTCTCCGGGCACGCATTCAACCACCCTGTCTACCAGGAGAAAGGGGTATCTGTGCGGAAGCAGGGACATGATGCGGGCAATGTCCATGGTTTGGGCGATGTTCTCAGACATGGCGGTTCCGTCCTTGTGATCCGTGCTGACAAAATGGGCCTCGCCCGGCTCTGGGAGAGGCCCCTGAACAAATCCGTTCGGGACAGTTACTTCTTCGCGGCGGGCTTGGCGTCCTTGCTGGCGCTTTCCTTGAAGAGCTTGTTGACCTCTTCAAGCACGTCCTGCGTGAGGTCCATGCTCTGCTCGGCATACAGCACGCCGCCGGCAGTCACGTCCACGACAAAGTTGAAGTTCTTGCGCTTGGCGACATTGTAGGTGGCGTTGAAGACCATCGTCACCATGTCCTGGCGCAGCTTCACTTCGTCCTGCTCGACCTTGCGCATGAAGGTGCGGGTCTTCTGATCCAGCTCCTGCTTGGCGCGCAGGAAGGCCAGCTTGGCCTCTTCGGAGGACTTGGGGTCCTTCAGCTTCTCGGCTCTCTTGCGCAGCTTCTCGCCTTCGCTCTCGAGGTCCTTGCGCTCCTTGCCGTACTTCTGTTCCATCTGATCCTTGGCGGCCTTGGCAGGCTCGCTGGTGGCGGCAATCGTCTGCATGTCGACCACGCCGATCTTGAGCGCGGCAGTGTCGGCGGCATACACCGAGCTGGCCAGGGCAAAGACAGCCACAAGGGTCATCACCAAAAATTTACGCATGAAAAATCGTCTCCTTCCCTACAGCTACAGGGACAGGGCATACACCTTTGGCTGTCAGAAAAAGCGAACAGAACAAGGGCGCGCCGCAGAAAATCTTGGACCTCTCTTACAGTGTTTTGCGGAGAAGTCAAGGCCTGAAAGGCCTTGCGCCATGCAACAGGGGCCTGTTGCAGCGGATAGTGCCCCTGTTTGCAGAAAATATTTTTTTGCGTACCGGGTATTCCGATTCCGCATATGCGAAACCGCTTGTGTTCCACAGCCGAACCTAGCGGATACGTGTGCCCGTGCTGCGCTCCGCAGTCGCCCTTTCGCGTTCGCGTCCGGCCCAGGCAAGAATGCCCTCAGCCAGGCCGCGGGCAACAGCCTGTCTGTACTCGGATTTTCGGAGCAGGAAGGCGTCGCCGGGATTGGAGCAGTAGCCTATCTCCGCCAGCACGGCCGGCATGCCCGTGGCGGCCAGGACGTAGAAGGGGGCCTTGCGCACGCCCTTGCTCTCGACCTCGTAGCCGCTCTTGAGCACGAAGTCATGCAGCTCGCGGTGCACGCAGCCGGCCAGGCGGCGGGAGGCGAGCAGGCGGCTGGTCAGCGTCTTCTGCGCCGAGGCGGCGCGCACCGCGCGTCCGCGGCCCGCCGAGCCGTTTTCCCTGTCGGCCACGAGCACCGGGG
>JAUNSE010000280.1 GCA_030539415.1 Desulfovibrionaceae bacterium | reverse complement strand
GACCCTGTACAAAAAAATTGCTTGTATGACAAGGACTTTGACAGGCAAAAATGCAAGTTGATTTTTTGGTTCAACCAATTTTGGGTTATTTTTTTATGTTTGGTCAATCAGTCATCATATATCTTATTGTAATCATTGCATAAAAAGTAGATTTTAAAAATTAATTTGTAACATAAAAATTTACAACACAATATCAAATAGTTAAGACGTCTTTTCCACGAGACAGAAACTTGCCTGAATCTACTTTTTCAAAGGCGGAGTGGACTGAGCTGTTCTGTCTGATTCCATTATTATGCAATGGTTTCAGAAAGATGAGGCCGCATACAGGCATGCGTCAGCAAAGAACACAGTGGATTGCCAGTTGATCTAACCACAGAAAACATGGCTTAACATCTGTGTATTTCACAACTTTTTTTGAATCTACTCTTTGCCCCCGCACCACTCGCGCGCATCAGTGTCGTCCGGCACTGCCAGGACCTGGCTGCGGCAGGGCTTCTTCCGTACCCGTGCTACTCGGCAGAGGGAGCACGCCGCCGCAGCCTCGAGGCAGAGGGACTGTCCGAACAGAAGTTTTGCCGGATACCGGCAGACCCGCCTCGCAGACCGTATCAACAAGACCGCCGCCCGGTTTTCTTCGAAAACCACTGCGCTGGGGCATGCTGTTCGGGCGACAGAAGAGAATGACGGCACTCCGGCCTGCGTGTGTCCCGCCAGTCTCGTGACAGCGAAGACTTCCACTGGAAACCTGGTGCAGACGGACAGCCTGCTTTCCGACTGTCTCCGGATGAGAGCCAGCACCTTCGGGAACCTGCCTCCTCGTCTGATTGAAGCCGGGGAAAAGCCGGCCTGTCCGGGAATCGGAGACCGGGCACGCGATGCTGCACCGGCCGGGCCGCACGCGCGAGTCGGGACCGCCGGGAGTGGCCCGACAGCGGAGATGGTCTGCGGCCAGCTCCCCCCGCTGGCTCAAAAACCTTTTCCGCGCGCAGACCGGATGCCCGTCTCTTCTGTCTGTCGCAGTAATATATAAAAACCATAAACTGCTGTTAAAATTTTCATAAAAAATCTTTCCAGGGCATCAAGCGCCGACAGGGTCCGACCGGGGAAGGATCTGCGCGCCTGCGCCCGGTCCGTCCTGCGACAAAACACATTCTCCTCCGGCAACGCGCTCTGCCGATGCAAAGCCTCCCGAGACCGGGTCCGCGCGCGTGTCCGGCAGACACCAGCGCAGGCACGCATCCCTGCCCGGGCAGAAGAAGGCCGCCCCATGCGGCGGGCTTCAGAGTCTTCACCTAACCGGAGCGGTCAGTCCGCACAGCCGGGGAAGATATGGCATGCGTTGTACTGTTGTGGTGAATGCACGGCTCTTCCGATCGAACGCAACTACAGCCCCGAAATCGCGCAGCGCCATCCCCGTCACACCTACGCTGCAGGCGCAAGCCCAAAACTCTCCCGGAGGGCGGAGCCGCATGGCTCATCCGTCTCCTGCAGGGCGAAGCCTCCCCGCCGGTCACACGGCAGACCGCCGCCGGGAGGAGCAGCATGGCACGACCTGCTCATCGTCCAGAGCATCGCCCCGCCTTCCCTACTTCGCCGCCCTTCCCTCATCGGCGTTCCTGCGGTCCCGGCACCCGATGCGCGGAGCCGCAGGACACAGGCGCCGCCCTGTCAGAGCCCCGCACAGACAGTCGATAAGAAAAGCCGCCCTGTCTGCCCCAGCGCATCACAGGCCGGCCTCAGCAGTCTGGTCACAGGGAGAACCTCATGCATTCCGACACCCGGACCACCTTCATCCTCATCCTTGAGGCAGTCACTTCCACCCGCATCGGCATTCCCCACACCGTCTCTTCAACCGGCCATCCGCCGCTCCCCTCTGTTCTCAGTCCGCATCCCTGCACAGCAGCATGGGCCGGGCGGCAGAACGGAGGCAGATCCGCGACCGGCCGTGCCCATTCTTTCAATTTCATGAATGGTCATGAAAATCTTCATGGCCGGCTTTATCCTGCCTGCTTTTCCCATTGCTGACGCTCCGACAGAGGCATTGCCCCGCTCCTCCGCCCACGGCACCGAAGACTTCACCGTCCTGAGACACCTCGAGACCACTGAGACACGGCACGCTTTCTGCAATGCACCATGTGCGCATGATGCGCAGGGCACGGCGTCCCGGCCAGGGCGCACACCCGCCTGCCGGCACGACCAGGCAGTCAGAAGACGCAAACCGCATAACGAAAGGAGCCTCACATGAACAGCAGCACTGAAAACACCGTCCTTCTCGTTCTCCAGATCATCACCGCCACCCTTGTCAGCATCATCACAGTCCTCCAGCAAAACCAGACCCAGAAATAACCCGCCCCGCTCTCTTCTCTCACCCGCTCACAAACACCCTTTCCGGGCGGCGGGCCGCACGGCCCGTCCGTCCCCCCGCAGGTCTGCCTGACAGACGCTCTTTTCAGCGCCACCCGGCCCCTGTCATCTGTCATCCCATCAGTCTCCGCATCATGCGTCCGTCTGTCAGCGCGCGTGGCGCGCCATCCCAAATGGAGGAAACATCATGTCCCCGGAAGAAATCAGCACATTGCGCGCAAGGCTTGGCGCAAGCCAGGACGACATGGCCGCTCTTCTCGGCATCAGCACAGACGCCCTTGCCCTCTGCGAGCTCGGCCAGCTTGCCCCCGCCGGCACTGTCGCGACAAGGCTCTTCTGGCTTGCCGACGCCGCATACTGCATGGAGCAGGTGATCGCTCTTCGCGCCTTCCTGAACAAAACGGAGAGTGCCACAGTGGCGGCGGGGCTGAAGGCCTTTCTTGCCGCGCTGCCCTTCGTTCGTCTGCCCATGACGGGCCTGACCCTTGCCTCCATCCTGCGCTCGCCCATCGGCGGACTCCTGACGGAGATTTCCGTCGCCCGCATCAGCGCCGCAGAGAAGGACAGTGCAGCGCAGACCGGAGAGCAGGCGGACCATTGCTCTTCCGGCCTGGAAGTTAACCATGCCGGATAGAGCTGAGACAGGCGCGGAGGCAGCCTGAACGGGACGGGCATCCGTTCTTTCATGGCCGTGTGCGGCAGAATGGCACGGAATCTCTTCCCGCGCCTTTTCTGCATGGTCGAGATGGCTGCCACGACAGCGTCTGCACAGGACATGGCGGAGCCTTGAGAGGCCGATGTGGGACGGCAGTGACTGGTGCAGGAAAACTGAACGACCATCGTTTCGGTCGGGCTGCTGACGCTGCAGCTGGCCCCACTGAAGAAAGGACCGTCAGCCGCTCTGAATGCAACTGAAGGCAGAAGAAGGCCGCCGAAACTCCGAAGGGGGTTCCGGCGGCCTTCTTTGCGTGCTTTTCCGGCTGGGGACAAAGGCACTGGCTAATATCCGCAAGGATGGTGCAGAGGCCTTGCTGATGTGCCGCGTCAACTGCCACGCAGGGGGTCCTGCGACGCCAGTAAGGTGAACGCTAATTTATACGAGCTCAAGTCGTAACTTCCCCTGCCATGCAGGGGGTCCTGCGACGCGAAGAGCTGGACCTCGACGATGTTGTCGAGAGTCGTAACATCCCCTGCCATGCAGGGGGTCCTGCGACTGATACAAAGGAGTGTATAATGAAGGATTTCAAGTCGTAACATCCCCTGCCATGCAGGGGGTCC
>JAUNSE010000279.1:438-3655 GCA_030539415.1 Desulfovibrionaceae bacterium | reverse complement strand
GCCCCCTGATCAACATGGACGGCGAGGTGATCGGCATAAACACCGCCATCATCGCCTCCGGCCAGGGCATCGGCTTCGCCATCCCCAGCAACATGGCGAAGGACATTATCGGACAGATCCGCGACGGCAAGAAGGTCAGCCGCGGCTGGCTCGGCATTGTCATCCAGGACGTTGATGAACAGACTGCCAAGGCTCTGGGCCTGCCCGACACAAAGGGCGCGCTCGTGGCCAGCGTGCAGCCCGGACAGCCTGCCGAACTGGGCGGTCTGAGAGACGGCGACGTGATCCGCTCGCTGGACGGAAAGCCTGTTGACGACCGCGACGCGCTGCTGCGCGGCGTGGCCGCCAAGAAGCCCGGCACCGAGACCAGGGTCGAGGTGTTCCGCGACGGCGCGACCAAGACCTTCACCGTGAAGCTCGGCGACCGCCAGGCCAGCCTTGACGGCGGCAAGGGCGGCGCGGCCCAGGGCGACAAAAACAAGGCCGAGGGCAACCTCGGACTGACTGTCCGCCCGCTCACCCCCGAGGAGTCCAAGCAGACCGATGTGGCCGCCGGACTCGTCATCCTTGACATCGATGCTGACAAGCCCGCCGCGGGCGCGGATCTCCGTCCCGGCGACATCATCATCAAGGCCAACATGAAGCCCGTGAAGACGGTTGCCGAGCTGGCCAGGATCGTCAAGGAAGAGGGCGTGAAGCGCGGAGCCGTGGTGCTGCAGATCAACCGCCGCGGAGACGTCTTCTTCCGCTCGGTGGAAATCGCGCAGAAGTAGCCTTCATCCATATTGAATAGAACAGGGCCGCCGGATAGAAATTATCCGGCGGCCCTTTTTCATTGTCTTCTTTCTGAGCATGGAAAACGTGAGAAAGGCACCCTTATCCGCTCCAGTCTGCGTCCGGCTGCGCTTTTTCCGGCCGCTCTTCCATCTCCGGCAAAATTTTTTTCAGAAAGAATCGGGCCGCGGCTGCACCCGGCCCTGTCCTGGCAGGGGGCCTGGCCGCCAGTTCGTCAGTCCGTCAGCGCGGCAGACTGTCCGCGCCATCCTGCCTTCTGCCCCCGGCCGGCGGCACAATGACCCTGCCGCCATTGACGGCTATGGCGGCGGCGCCGGAGGGGAGGGTGCTTTCGGCCCCGTACGCGAGGCCTGTCTCTCCCGGTTCGAAGCGGGCGCGCACGATTTCGCGCTCGACTCCGTCCGCCCCCTCGAGCCAGCAGGGAAAGCCGCAGACGGCCCGCAGGATGCGGTCGGCCTGTTCGGGAGAGGTCTCGCGGGTGATGGTGGCCCGGGCCTTTCCCGGCATGGGCCACCAGCTGCCGCCCGGCCCCTGGGGTCTGGCAGAGGCCATGAGGTGGTCGAAGTCCCGCACGAGCCTTGCGCACAGATCCGCGGCCAGGGCCGCCGCGCGGTCGGTCAGCGTCTCCAGGTCGTCTTCCGGCAGCACGTCCAGCGGCTCCTGCAGCACGATGTCCCCCTCGTCGAACTTCGCGCCGACCCTGTGCAGGGTCACGCCGATGCGCTCGATGCCGTTCAGCAGCGCCCAGGCCGTGGGCCAGGGGCCGCGGCCTTCGGGGAGAAGTGCCGGATGCACATTGACCGCACAAAGCTCCGGGTCCACGGGCAGAAGATAATAGTAGCCGGCAGAGAGCAGCAGCCGGCAGCCGTTCGCGCGCAGGCGCGCCAGATCGGCCGGCGTGACGCGCTCCGTCGTGCACGGGACATGCCTTTCCTCGGCAAAGGCCCGCACCTGGTCATTGAACTCGTACTTCTGGTCCGTGGGGCAGGTGAACACTTCCATGACATGGCAGCCGGCAGCCTCCAGGGCCGTCAGACAGGGATACAGGATGTCGAAGCCGGCGTACGCCACGGGCATTGCTGTTTTCAAGGGCATTCTCCTTCAAATCTGTCCGAAGGCCGTGCAGGACCACGGCAATGACGGGCCGGGCTCAGCGCGCGGGCAGTCTTTGATACCGCACGCATTGAGAGACGCGCTGCCGCCCGGGGACTGAAACATAGACGCATGCCCCTGAAAGAGAAAGCGTTATTGCGAAAACTCCGATTTTACATGGTATTTTTTCAGTTTGTCCGCGCAGTCTGCCGGCATGGCGGCTTCCGCCAGGAGGCGCGGGCGGCAGACGGCACGGAGCCTGACGGGGCTCACAGGCACGGAACCATATATAAAGGAAGGCAGACGATGCCGTCCTGCACGCGCAGATTTCCTTCCCGGACATGGTATGCCGTGTCCGTCCTGTCTCCGAACCGCGCCGCAAACTTTGCAAGCGGCGCCAGCGTCTGACGGCGTCCTTTCTGCACGGTGACCGGCGAGAACCTCCTTGCGGACAGTCCCCGGCGCTCGAGCAGAAAGTCGATGCGCATTCTCGCGGCCCTGTCTGTGCGCGAGGCGTTCGCGTGAAAGCGCAGGGCATGGCCCGAGGCCGCGAGCATCTGCGCCGCGGCGTTTTCCAGCAGCCGGCCGTCCAGCTCCCCGGTCCTTCCGGAGAGCAGCATTTCAAGAGTCTCCTGAGGGACGCCTTTGTCTTCATTATATATCCGGGCGAGCAGCAGGCCGGTGTCGCACAGATACAGCCTGACACTGGTCCGCTCAAGCCCGTGCCCGAAGAGCGGCTCGCCCGGCGCCGGATTGTTCGTCGAGACAAGGGCCATGCCGGCATCCTCCAGCCAGAAAAAGGCGTCTTCCAGGCTTCTGCCGCGCATGTTCGGGCCAAGGGCGTTCAGACGGAAGGATCCGCTCCGCCCGAGCTGCCCGGGCATGGACCCGTACACGGCGCGGACGCGCTCCGCCTCGCGGCCGGGCCAGGCCGCCATGTCGCGCGCACAGCTTTCCAGAATGTCCCGCTGTGCCGCGCGGGCCGCGGCAAAATCCCTGCCGTGCCCGCCCTCGAGAAAGGCCGACACGGCCTGCGGCATGCCGCCGACCAGCAGCCAGTCCCCAAGGCGGCGCATGATCTGTCTGTGCAGCATGTCCGGCAGCGGCCTGCGCGTCTCGAACGCCCGGCGTATGAGCTCCATGAGCCCGTCATGCCCCGAAGCCTGAAGAAACTCCCCGAAGTCCATGGGGCCGAGGCGCAGCGTCCTCTCCTCCGAGGGGATGACAATGCCGCGCACATGCCGCTTCACGGAGACGGTCGTGCCGGTCTCCACATAGTCATGGCGCCCGTCTGCGACCAGGTATTTGACGGCGGCCCGCGCCCTGGGGA
>JAUNSE010000279.1:0-428 GCA_030539415.1 Desulfovibrionaceae bacterium | reverse complement strand
GATCAGGGACTCGCGCCGGTGCAGCGGCACGCCGCTTATGGCGGCAAGGCCGCCGAAGAATTCGTCCAGGTCATCAAGGCAGTCATTGAAGAGCGTCCGCACCGCCTGGCCCGCGCTGCGGAAATCCACTGTCAGGCAGGAGCGGTAGGTGCGCCCGAGCTTCTGCGCCGCATGCGTCTTGCCGGCGCCCCTCGGGCCCGTAATCAGCACGGCCGTCCTTCCCTGCTCCTTCTTCCACTGCAAAAGCGCGTCATCGATTCTGCGTCTCATCGCGTCCTCCCGCGTTCAACGCCGCTCCCTTCTCCGTTCTCCTTGAAGCATGAATTCGTCCGCAAGGCAAGCAGGCCGCCGCGCAGGCAGGGAGCCGGCCGGTCTCATGCTCATGCGAGGGACAGCCGGGAAGGGCGCCCGCGTTCTGCCGGCACCTC
>JAUNSE010000278.1 GCA_030539415.1 Desulfovibrionaceae bacterium | reverse complement strand
CCGAGCTCAGATCGCCCGTGCGCGGCACGGTCAACAAGATCTATCTCAACACCCGGGGCGGCGTGGTGAAGCCCGGCTCCCCGGTCATGGAGCTGGTCCCCCTGGACGACACCCTGCTCGTCGAGGCCAGGGTCAAGCCCCAGGACGTGGCCTTCCTCTATCCCGGCCTGCCGGTCACGGTGCGCATCACGGCCTACGACTTCGCCATCTACGGCGGCCTCAAGGGCACGCTGGAGCATGTCAGCGCCGACACCGTCGAGGACGGGGACGGCTCGCCCTGCTACCTGGTCAAGGTGCGCACGGATCAGACCTCCATCACGCACAAGGACAAGGTCCTGCCCATCATCCCGGGCATGACGGTCACGGCCGACATCATGACCGGCAGCAGGACCGTGCTCGACTACCTGATGAAGCCCATCTTCAAGGCCGGGCACAACGCGCTGGGCGAGAAGTAGTCCGCCATATCTTCCGGACCTGATCCGGAACACGTCAGACAGAGCGTCTGCCGGCAGAACAAGGCCGGCAGACGCTTTTTTCGTTCTCCGGCGGGCGCTGCAGCGCGCCTTGCCGGACAGACAGGAGAGACGGAAATTCCGCGGGGCAGTCCGGCATATGGGAAGAGCGTCCGGGCAAGCGGGAAGCGCCGGCGCCCCCGATGGGGCGCGTCATGATGGCGAGCGAGCTCGGGATGCCCGGATGCGGAAAACGCGGACGCCGATGCTCCGGACGCGGCAGGCCGGACAGGAAAGCAGGGCGCACGGCAAGAGACATGCCGCAGGGCCGCAGGCACAGGACAGCAGGCCCGGGGGCCGGCGCACTGCCTCGGAGCGCAGCGTCAGAGCCCGGGCTTCATCAGGCATCAGCAAGGAGGCACGGCGGACAGGCGCATGCTCAGGAGCAGGTCGTCGGGCGCGGCATCAGGCCGGACGCGCTGCGGAGCGTCCCGCCCAGAGCCCGCGGACAGCGCTGCCGGAACGAGGCCCAATGCTCAGCTGCGCGTCTTCCCGGAGCGACTGCCGGGAGCGGGGCCAGCCGCATCGGACGCGGCCTGCGCTTCGCGCGCGCCGAAGGCGCTGAAGGCGGCGAGCGCCCGCCGGACGCGCGCAAGGGTTTCGCCGGTCTCCATGTCCGGCACCCGCACAGGCTCGAGGCGGCCGTTTTTCCTGCGGCAGCTCACGGCGCGCAGTGCGTCCAGCAAATCCTCCGGCTCCTCGTGCGCCCCCTTCAGCCCGGCGCTCTCCCAGAAGCGGCGCAGGGCGGCAGCAAGGACAAAGCCCGCGAAGAGGGTCAGGTCATGCAGCGCGTCATTGCGCCCCCGGCCTGACCTGTCCCCGGGCCAGCCGATCATGCGCAGACGCATGCGATCGAAGTATTCTTCCTGCCGCCCCTTCAGCTCATGCAGCCCGAAGAGTTCGGCCGGGGACAGATCGGGGCCGGCACTGACAAGGGGCAGGAAGCCCAGCCCCAGCCTCTCCCGCTCTGCCGCCTCCGTGTCGGGCGCATAGCCGCGCAGGCGGCCTTCGGCCATGTCCAGGACAAAGTGTCCGGCCTGCCCGCGCAGATACTCCATGTCGTATTCCTCAGGCAGGCCGTCCCCGAAGATCTCCGGGTCAAGGTACTCCTCCAGCAGGGCCCGCTCGGCTTCGATCGCGGTCTCCTGCATCCGGACGAGCCGGCCGCGCCATTCGGGGTCGAAGTACAGGGTGAGTGTCAGCTTCGCGCCCTTCCCGTCCGTCCCGCCGCCCGGATTTTCGGCAAAGCGCTCCACATGCAGGCCGAGCGCCGGATCAAATGTCATCGAGGCCGGTACCCGCTCATACGCACCGTACGCGCGCAGGCGCGCGGCCACCAGGCCGAGCGAGACCGGGGCGCGCCCGGCAAGGCGGATCGCCGCCCGCAGCGCGCGGTCAGGCGTGTACTGCCAGGCGCAGGCCTCGTCCGCGTACAGGACGGTCCCGGTCTGCCCGGACTGCTCGATCCTGCGCAGGACGGCGGCAGGGAGGTCCGCTGCACAGCCGCAGGCTGATCGGGTCCAGGCGCAGGGCAGTCCCGAAATCTTATCCCAGGTCACGAGCTCCTGACGGTCTGGGCGCGCTCCGCGCCTTGCGGCCAGGTTCGGGACAGGCCGGGAGCGCTCCTCCTCGTCCTCGGCAGCGGTGCGGCTCACCACCGCGCACAGGGCCCGCGCGTCCGCCCTCCCCGTGCGCAGGCGCAGAAAGTCCTCAAGGTGCAGGGTCGAAAGGCTGTCCGCGAGACGCTGCAGGCGGGCCGGCACGAGCCTCTCGCGGGCCGGCGTCCCGGCAAGCGCGGACTGCCAGGCTTCCACGGAGGAGAAGTCCGATTCCGCTGCGCAGGCATGCACGGCCAGGGCCAGCACATCGCGGACGGCCTCCCCGTCCTCGTTCAGGCTGACGTTCAGGTCGCGGACGAGCCCGCAGCGGCCGGCAAGCTCCTCGAGGAGCCAGACATCGCCGCTGAAGCCGGGGAAGTCCCCGCTGGCCATGTCCGCCCAGTCCAGTCCTTCGAAGGCCGGATCCGGATCGCATTCCGGCGCGCGGCGAACCTGGGCCCCGCGGCTTTTGCGGACTGTGCGTCCGGCGGCATTGCCCGGAGCGGAAGAACTTTCGGGAGCGGCGCAGGATTTCCCCTTCTCCGGGCAGACGCCCGGTTCCTCCAGCCTGGAAAGGTCCCAGTCGGCCGGAAAGATGAAGCGGGACCGCTCGTCGGGCGGAAGTTTGAGAAAATCGGCGTTCGGCTCGAAGGACATTCTCTCCCCGGTCAGGCGGCCCCGGTGCCTGCGGCGGAGGACGGTCCGGCCGGTAGCCGGATCTGTCACGGCCGGCTGGGTGGCGGCATAGAGACAGCTCCCCAGTCTGTGCACGGAGAGGCGGGGTCGGGTTTGCGGGCCATGACGGACGCTCCTTGAACTGATGCGCCATCACACAGCAAAGCGGGCGGAAAGGCAGGCGCCCGGATGGCCGCGCGATGCCCCGGACCGGGCGTCGGGGGCATCGCCGCCTGGGTCGGGCACCGCCAACGTCCCGGCCGACGGCAAGGGAGAGCCCCACCCCAGGCGCGAGTCATCGGAAGCGCGCCATCGGGAACGCTGCCATCGCCCGCCCTCTCCGGGCGGTTCATTCACCTGAAAACCGCTTTTTCACATTTTTCGTTTTTTACAGTTGACCGAATGGTGAATACTTTGCGCCGCTCCATTATTCTGATCAGCAGTCGGACGCAAACCTGCCTGGTCCTGCAGGACAGAAATGACGTCTGCAGGGCAATGACACCCCGGACAGTGTACGGGAAACACAGCCTTAAAAGCGCCGGGAAAGTCCCTGAAACTGAACCGTACGGGGAAGTTCTATGTAACTAAAAAAATATTTTTTTTCGTTTTTCCGCTCGCCACCGGCCAGTTTAATAATGAAAAGCTACTGTACGGTTTTTTGCGAAATTTAACTGTTACATCATTCTGTTGATCTCCGTTAACAAATTGAAAATACTGACTATTAAATTGGTCAATTTATTGGGCGTCCGCATGCGGAAAAAGTGCTTCAAAAGATGCCGATTTATGTCGCCTCATCCTAGCCATTATGCCCGCATCATCCTTGCCAAGGCCGTTCAGGGCGTTAAAAATGGAATCACTGATGCAATTAATG
>JAUNSE010000277.1 GCA_030539415.1 Desulfovibrionaceae bacterium | reverse complement strand
CCGGGGCTTTGCCTTTTTTCACATCAGAAAGTGCGGGAGAAAAAAAGCGCAAGCTTGCCTTTTGCCGTGCATTTGTCCTAGTGTGCCCAATCCGGCATTGCACCGGCGTTTTTTTCATGCTGTTTCACGATTTTTCTTTTAATTTTTTGCAGGATGGTTTGCTGTCATGGCAGAGACACTGCTTGTTGTGGTGGACGTGCAGAACGATTTTGTGACCGGCAGCCTCGGAAGCGCCATGGCCCAGGCCATGCTGCCGACGCTCGTGGAAAAGGTCCGCGGCCATGACGGACCGGTCGTGTTCACCAGGGACACCCACTACACCGACTATCTCTCCACCCAGGAGGGGCGCCTGCTGCCCGTCACGCACTGCGTCGAGGGCACCTGGGGCTGGCAGATTGTCCCGGAGCTCGAGGAGCTCAGGAAGGAAGCCGGCTGGAGCGTCTACGACAAGGAGATCTTCGGCAGCGTGCGCCTCGCGCAGGACATTGCCGCGATGGCCGAAAGAGGGGAGATTGACGCGGTGGAGTTCACGGGCCTGTGCACGGACATCTGCGTGGTGAGCAACGCCCTGCTGGCCAGAAGCTTCGCTCCGCAGCTCGCCGTGTATGCGGACCCCGCCTGCTGCGCCGGCACGTCGCAGGAGAATCACGAGGCCGCCCTGCAGACCATGCGTTCATGCCAGGTGCAGATGCGCTAACAGACAAGGATGGTGACAAGATGAGCCAGTTTGACGCCCGCAACCTGAGCCTTGTCATGGATCTCTACGAGATGACCATGGCCAACGGCTACATGAGCGGCAACTCCCCCGAAACCTACGTCTGCTTCGACGTCTTCTACCGTCACAATCCCGACAACGGCGGCTTCGCCATCTTCGCGGGACTGGAGCAGGTCCTGGACTATCTCGAGAACATTCACTTCGCCGAAGACGACATCAGCTACCTGCGCTCCCTCGGCATCTTCCCGGAATCCTTCCTGGAGAGGCTCGCGCACTTCCGCTTCTCCGGCGACATCGACGCCTTCCCCGAGGGCAGCGTCATGTACCCCAACGAGCCCATCCTGACCGTGCACGCGCCGCTGCTCGACGCGCAGATGGTCGAGACGGCCGTGCTCAACCAGATCAATCATCAGTCCCTGATCGCCACCAAGGCCCAGCGCATCGTGCACGCGGCCAGAGGCCGGGGAGTGGCCGACTTCGGCGCCCGCCGCGCCCACAACATGGACGCCGCGGTCTACGGCGCGCGGGCGGCCTACATCGGCGGCGTGGCCAGCACGGCCACGGTGCTCGCCGGCAAGATGTTCGGCATTCCGGTCACCGGCACCATGGCCCACTCCTGGGTCATGTACCACAAGGACGAGTACACGGCCTTCCGCCGCTACGCCGAGACCTATCCGGACTGCGCGGTGCTCCTGGTGGACACCTACAACGTGATTCACTCCGGCATCCCGAACGCCATCCGCGTCGCGAAGGAGGTGCTCGAGCCTATGGGCAAGAGGCTCAAGGGCGTGCGCATCGACTCCGGCGACCTGGCCTACCTCTCCAAGCGCACGCGAGCCATGCTGGACGAGGCCGGCCTCACCGACTGCACCATCTCCGCCTCCAACTCCCTGGACGAGTACACCATCTCCTCGCTCATCGACCAGGGCGGCTGCATCGACAGCTTCGGCGTGGGCGAGCGCCTCATCACCGCGCGCAGCGAGCCGGTCTTCGGCGCGGTCTACAAGCTGGTGAGCGTGGAGGAGAACGGGAAGTGCGAGCCGCGCATCAAGATTTCCGAAACGGTGGAGAAGATCACCAATCCCGGCAGAAAGCGCGTGTACCGCGTCTACAATCAGGAAAATCACGCCATCTCCGACCTCATGACCCTGTACGACGAGACGGTGGACACGAGCGCCCCCTACCGCTACGTGAATCCGGCCAAGCCCTGGCGCAGCCGCAGCTACGAGGGCTTCTCGGTGCGCGAGCTGCAGCAGCCGGTCATGAGGAACGGCAAGCGCACGGGCCCCGCCCCCTCGCTGAAGGAAATCCGCGACTTTGTGGCGCGGCAGCTGCGTGACGAGATCTGGGAGGAGGAGCAGCGCTTCGAGAATCCGCATCTCCACAAGCTTGTCATGAGCCCGGCCTATTACGAGACCAAGATGGATCTGCTGTACAGGCATTCGGAAGAATACACCAACCGCCACGGCAGCAGAGGGTAGCACGCGTGAACAGGAAATTCGGCTTCGTCAACATCGGCTGCGGCATCTTTTCGACCCATATCGCCGACCCCGACGGCAATGCGGACGCCATGACGGCCATACTCAAGGCGGCCAGAGAGCGCGACGTGCACGATGTGGACGTGCTGCTCTTTCCGGAACTGGCCATCACCGGATACACCTGCGGGGACCTCTTCCTGCAGAACTCGCTCATCCGCCGCGCCGAGCAGGCCCTGAACCGCCTCCTGCACGCGGCCGCGGAAATCTGCCCGTCCATCATCATCTGCGCGGGACTGCCCGTGCGCCAGGGCGACACCATCTTCAATGCGGCCGCCCTCTTCCAGGGCGGGCGCCTTCTGGGCGTCGTGCCCAAGACCTATGTGCCCAACTCGCAGGAATTCTACGAGCGGCGCTGGTTCGCCCCGTCCTGGGCCAGAACAGGCGACAGCATCACTCTCTGCGGCGCCACAGTCCCCTTCACGCCGGACCTCATCGTGGAAACGCCGTCAGGGATAAGAATAGCCTGCGAGATCTGCGAGGATCTGTGGGTGCCGGTGCCGCCGAGCTCGAAGCACGCGCTGATGGGCGCGAACATCATTCTCAACCCCTCGGCCTCCAACGAGGTGGCCACCAAGTCCCGCTACCGCAGGGATCTGGTGCGCATGCAGTCCGGCCGGTGCCTGTGCGCCTACGCCTACGCCTCCTCCGGCCCCGGCGAGAGCAGCACGGACCTGGTCTTCAGCGGACACTGCCTGGTGGCCGTCAACGGCGCCATGCGCGCCGAGAGCAGGGACCGCATGGGGCTCACCTATGCCCTGGTGGACATCGAGCGGCTGACCAACGACCGCATGAAGGACGTGAGCTTCGCCCACAGGCCGGTGAGCCAGGCCGAGGTCGCGGCCTACACGCGCGTGGCGGCCGAGGATCCCATCGAGACCGGCATCATGCCCGAGCACCTCACCGCGACCCCCTTCGTGCCGCAGGGCGGGGAGCTCGGCGAGCGCTGCCAGGAGATTCTGCATCTGCAGTCCGCGGGCCTGGCCCAGCGCGTGGCCCAGACAGGCACGCGCTGCCTGCTGATCGGCGTCTCCGGGGGCCTGGACAGCACCCTGGCCCTGCTGGTGGCGGCCGATGCCTGCGACAGGCTGAAGCTGCCGCGCACCTGCGTGCACGGCGTGACCATGCCGGGCTACGGCACCACCGACCACACCCGCGGCAACGCCCTGAAACTGATGGAGCTTCTGGGCGTGCAGAGCCGCAGCGTGGACATCAGGGCGGCCTGCGAGCAGCACTTCCAGGACATCGGCCAGCAGCCGGGCGTCTACGATGTGACCTTCGAGAACGCCCAGGCCCGCGAGCGCACGCAGATCCTCATGTATCTGTCCAACAAGGAAGGGGGCCTTGTGGTCGGCACGGGCGACATGTCCGAGCTGGCCCTGGGCTGGGCCACCTACAACGGCGACCACATGTCCATGTACGGC
>JAUNSE010000276.1 GCA_030539415.1 Desulfovibrionaceae bacterium | reverse complement strand
GAACGAAACACGCATTTCCCTGTCACGCAATTTCATCAATAACAGAGGAGACACGCCATGCAGAGAACACTCACCGCCGCCGCCATCGCCCTCAGCCTGACCGCCGCCGGCGCTGCCGCCGCCGGCGCGGCATCCGCCGAAACCGCCCCCGCGCAGACCGTCGTGCGCGCCGGGTCGGTTCCCTCGGCCGCCGGAAAGCACACCACCTTCACCGGCTCCGTGCGCCACGACTCGGTCTTCAAGGCCGATGCCGACAATCCCTTCTCGGTCTCGTACGTCACCTTCGAGCCCGGCGCCCGCACCTTCTGGCACACCCATCCCGCCGGCCAGCGCCTCATTGTGATGTCCGGCGCGGGCCTCACCGGCACCGAGGACGGCGCGGTCATCGAAATCCTTCCCGGCGACGCCGTGTACTGCCCGCCGAACGTGAAGCACTGGCACGGCGCCATGCCCGGCACGGCCATGACGCACATGGCCCTCACCTCCATGAAGGACGGGAAGAACGTCACCTGGCTCGAGGAGGTGACGGACGAGCAGTACGCGGCGGCCGTGAAGAAGGTCCCCGCTTCGAGCGGAAGATAGCCATGACCGCGAGCCTCGGACGCTTCGCCGTCCCGGCCGGCTTTGCCCGGCAGGATCGGCCGTACATTGTCTGCCACATGCTGACCGCCCTGGACGGCCGCATCAGCGGGCCGGCCATGGACACGGAGGAGGCCTGCGCCGCGGGCGCCGATTATGAAACCGTCAACCGCTTCTACGCGCCGGGGGCCTGGGTCAACGGCCGAAAGACCGCGGCCGAGCACTTCACGAGCCTTGCCGCGCCGGCCTTTGCGGCGGATGCGCATGCGCGGGCGGAAGCCCTCGCGGATCACATCGCCCTGCGCCGGCCGGAAAACTGTCTGGTGGTGCTGGACCCGGCGGGGCGCCTGGGCTGGGAGAAGAATTTCGTGCAGTACGCCGGCCGCCCGAAGGCCCACATCGTCATTGCGCTGAGCGAACAGGCCGATCCGCGCCACGCGGCGTACCTGAGGGATCTCGGCATCTCCGTCCTTGTCTGCGGAAAGCGGGATATCGACTGCGGTCTGCTGGCGAGAAAGCTTCGGCAGTGTTTCGGCATCCGCGTGCTCAAGGTTTCGGGCGGCGGCCAGGTCAACTGGAGCTTTGCCAGGGAGGGGCTCATCGACGAGCTGAGCCTGGTCGCGGCCCCTGTCGCCGACGGCCTTCCCGGCGCCCCGTCGCTTTTTGACAGGCGCCGGGGGCTCTCCCCGAACGAGCCCTGCGCAGCCGCGGCCGGTTCCGAAACCGTCATGGACGGCCCGGTCCGCTTTGCCCTGAAGGAAACGCGCATCCTGCCCGGAGGCTCAGTGTGGCTGAGATACGCGCGCAAGGGAGCGGGCTCCGGGACAGGGCCGGAAGAGCTTTCCGCCGCGGCCGGACAGGGCGCTGCGGGCGGGGAGGAGAGAGCATGACCAGTCTGCAGGTGCGGCGCGGCGTGCGCCCGGCCGCTCCCGGTCCCGCCGACTGTTACACGGGCCGCGTGCGCATAGAGCACCTCTTTTCGGCCCACAGCCCGGCCCGCGCCTCGGGGGCCAAGGTGCGCATGGAGGCGGGCGCTCGCTCGGCCTGGCACAGCCATCCCCTGGGGCAGACCCTGGTCGTGCTCGAGGGCCGGGGACTTGTCTGCCGGCAGGACGAGCCGGCCGTGGAGCTTGCCCCCGGGGACACGGTCTGGATACCGCCGGATGTCCGGCACTGGCACGGGGCGGCCCCGGACAGCCCCGTCACCCACCTCTCCGTCTGCGAGGCCCTGGACGGCCGGGACGCCTGCTGGATGGAGAAGGTCACCGACAGAGAATATCTTGAGCCGCCCGCGGGGCGGCGGGAGAACGACATATGACGATGAACACGCTGACAAAATCCCTGCTGAACAACTGCCGCCGCGCGGCCCTGCTGACCGTCGCGGCCTCAGTCCTGGCGCTCTCGCCCGCGGCCGCGCCCGCCGCCGACATGTCTCGCGGCGCAGACAATTTCTACGTCTCGAAGCAGCTCGCCTCCGAGAAGGTGCAGTTCAGAAACATGTTCGGGATGACCCTCACGGGCACGCTCTGCACGCCGAAGAATCTGGCCGCCGGAAAGCACGCGGCCGTCATCGTGGGCCATCCCCACGCCGCCGTGCGCCAGCAGGCGGCCAGCCTCTACGCGCAGAAGATGGCCGACGCGGGCTTTGTGACGCTGTGCTTCGACCAGGCCTTCTGGGGCGAGAGCGGCGCGAGCCCGCGCGGCTCGGTGCTGCCCGACATCTATGCCGAGAGCTTCAGCGCGGCCGTGGACTTTCTGGGCACGAAGCCCTTTGTGGACAGGGCGCGCATTGGCGTCATCGGCGTCTGCGGCAGCGGCGGCTACGCCATTTCCGCCGCCAAGATCGACACGCGCATCCGCGCTCTGGCCACAGTCAGCATGTACGATATGGGCGAGTACTACCGCACGGGCCTGAACCGCACCCGCACGAAGGAGACCAGAAACAGGGATCTCGAGCGCGCCGCGTCCGCGCGCTGGGAGGCGGTGGACAGGGGAGAGCCCGTCTACGGCATCGGCCAGGACGACGGCCCCTTCCCGGAAGCCGCCGAATCCAACGACTTCTATCAGACCGAGCGCGGCAATGTGCCTTCCAACGACCGCCGCACCACGCCGGCGAGCTATGCAAAGTTCATGAACTTCTATCCCTTCAATGACATAGCCTCCATCTCGCCCAGGTCCATTCTCTTCGTGGTCGGCGAAATCGCCCCCTCGCGCTGCTACACGGACACGGCCTACGCCCTGGCGGACCAGCCCAAGGAGCTGGTGATCGTTCCCGGCGCCAACCGCATCGACCTCTACGACCGCACCGAGATCATTCCCTGGGACAAGCTCGCCGGCTTCTTCCGCGCCCATCTCGGCAAGTAGAACGCCCGAGCCGGCAGTCTGCCACGGCACCTGCCCGGCACGACGCCCCGGCAGACCGCAGGGCCTGTCGGGAATCGGGCGGACAGAGCACGCCGGGGCAATGACGCGCTGACGCGTCTTGCGGCACCGCATCCACAGCCATTTTTCACGACAGCGCGGCTGGACAGACGGCGGCCTCGCCTGGTGGCTGCCCGGAGACGACTTTGTTATTTTTGTCTCCCGCGAGGAAACGGGTGATCAGGTGGACGGGATCGTCATCCCGGGCCGGATCACCGAAGGTCTCGAACGGATCGAAGCAATGGGCCCGGCGGTCGGGGTGACCGCGGCCGCGGCTTCGGACAGGCGCTGCCCCCCTGCGTCTGCCGGAGCGCAGGCCGGGCATCAGGACGGAATCGGACGCGGGCCGGGGAGCCGTCCCCTGGAGAAGACAGCGGAAAGACATCGGCACAAAGCCGCCGGCCCATGCGGCCGGCAGGAGGAGCAAAAACATGACACGCACAGCATTCACACTTTCACGCCGGATTCTGGCAGTCATCCTGCTCGCCGCGGCCCTGCTTGCGGCGGCAGCGCCGGCCATGGCCGGGGAGAGCGCCATGCAGAAAACCTTTCCGGTGAAGATCACCGTCGGCGGCACGACACTGCGGGCCGACTTTCTGGACAATGCCGCGGCCAGGGCCTTTGCGGCCCGCCTGCCCCTGACCCTGGACATGCGCGACCTCTACGACCGCGAGAT
>JAUNSE010000275.1 GCA_030539415.1 Desulfovibrionaceae bacterium | reverse complement strand
AGATCCGCGACTGGCTCTTTGTGGAGGACCACGCCAGGGCCCTGGAGCTTGCCGTGGACCGCGGCGTGCCAGGCGAGACCTACAATGTGGGCGGCTCTGCCGAGCGCCGCAACATCGACGTGGTGCGGGGACTCTGCCGCGTGCTGGACGAGCTGGCCCCAGAGCATCCGGCAGGCCTTGCCCGCTACGAGGACCTCATCACCTTCGTGACCGACAGGCCCGGCCATGACGCCCGCTACGCCATCGACGCCACCCGCATCCGCACCGAGCTCGGCTGGAAGCCCCTCGAAACCTTCGAGACGGGCCTTGCCGCCACCGTGCGCTGGTACCTCGAGAACGAGGCCTGGTGGCGCCCCATTCTGGACGGCACCTACCGCCTGGACCGCCTGGGCAAAAACGCCTAGCAGGGCGCGGCGTCAGCCCGACCTTCTTCAGAGAACAGAACAGCCCCTCTCCGAATACGGAGCGGGGCTGTTTCGGTCTTCTTGCGCAGTTTGCGGGGACAGGCAGGCTGTCCGGACTGACCGGCCGTCAGTCGCCGTACTCTTCCCGCACCCCGGGCAGGGCGTCCAGAATCTCGCCTCTGGGAGCCGGCGTGCGCACGGCGCACCCCTGGACCGAGACCATGAGCATGCCGTTGCCGCTGGTGGCCTCGGTAAGGCTCACCCGGACGCAGTGCACGGCATCGCAGCCGAGCTTCAGCGCCTCGATCTTCATCATGTCCAGGGCCTCGCGCTCGGCGCTGCGCGCCTTCTTGAGATAGGAATTCGATTTGGTGCCGAAGATGTCTGTCACAGAGGAAAAGAGGTCCGCGAAGGGGCCGGTGCCCATGATGCAGTAGCCCGTGACCAGGCCGCGGTCCTCGCAGTTCGCGGGAACGGGCGAGGGCGTGGTGAAGACCAGGTCCAGCGCCAGGCGCACGCTGCCGCGCATCCGCTCCCGCGATCCGTCCTGGCGGCTCTGCAGGGTGCGGGTCAGGCAGGAGGCGCACATGCCCTCCCGGTACGCGCCGGCTTCAAGGCCGGTCTGTCTGTGTTCCGCTGTCGGCCCCGGCACGCCTGTCAGGCCGCCGACCTTCTTGCCGCAGACAGGGCAGATTTGTCTCATGGATGCCTCCTTCTGGGGGGCTTGCGCCGTTGTCCCGGACGCAGCCCGGGGATGGAGCATTATGCCCGCAAATCCGCTTCCGGTCCATATTCTGGACGAGAAAAGGGCGGCCTCCCCCTGTGCCGGGAGGCCGCCCCTGAAATTGGCTCGTATGGTCCCTAGTCGATGTTTGCGCCGCCCTGGCCGTGCATCTCGCTCCAGAACGGGGCCTTAGTGTCCTTGTCCGAGAGCTTCGGGCTGCCGACGGGCCAGGCCACGCTGAAGAAGGGATCATTCCAGCGCACGCTGCCCTCGTCGGAGGGGTCGTAGAAATCGGTGCACTTGTAGTGGAAATGGGCGATTTCGCTGGTCACGCAGAAGCCGTGGGCAAGGCCGGGCTCGATCCACAGCTGCCACTGGTTCTCCTGGGTCAGCTCCACGCCGAACCACTTGCCGAAGGACGGGGAGTCGGGACGGATGTCCACGGCCACGTCAAAGACGCTGCCCAGCGAGCAGGAGACGAGCTTGCCCTGGGGCTTTGTCTTCTGAAAGTGCAGGCCGCGCAGCACGCCGTAGGACGAGCGGGAGTGATTGTCCTGCACGAAGGGCCAGGTGATGCCGGCCTCCTCGTAGCGCTTCTTCTGCCAGGTTTCCACAAAATAGCCGCGGGCGTCGCCCCACACTTTGGGCTTGATCAGCAGGACGCCCTGCACCGGTGTCTTGATTACTTCCATCTGGGCCTCCCCTGGTCCACGAGCTCGAGCAGATACTTGCCGTAGTCGGACTTGGCGAGCGGTTGGGCCAGCTCGCGCACCTGGTCGGCGGAGATGAAGCCGCTGCGCCAGGCGATTTCCTCGAGGCAGGCCACCTTGAGGCCCTGCCGCTTCTCCACGGTCTGCACAAAGGAGCCGGCTTCCATGAGGGCGTCGTGCGTGCCTGTGTCGAGCCAGGCTATGCCGCGGCCCATGAGCTCAACATGGAGCTTTCCGCTTTCGAGATAGCGGTTGTTGACGTCGGTGATTTCCAGCTCGCCGCGGGCGGAGGGCCTGATGGTCCGGGCGATGTCGAGCACGGAGCTGTCGTAGAAGTAGAGGCCCGTGACCGCGAAGTTGGACTTGGGCTGGGCGGGCTTCTCCTCGATGCTGACAGCCCGCATGGCGCTGTCGAACTCCACCACGCCGTAGCGCTGGGGATCGCGCACATGATAGCCGAAGACGGTGGCGCCGGACTCGCGCTTCATGGCGGTGTGCATGAGGCGGGGCAGGCCGTGCCCGAAGAAGATGTTGTCGCCGAGCACAAGGCAGGTGTTGTGGCCGGCAATGTACTCCTCGGTCAGCAGGAAGGACTGGGCGAGGCCGGCGGGCTTCTCCTGCACCACGTAGTGAAGCGTCAGGCCCCACTGCGAGCCGTCCTTCAGGAGGTTTTCGTAGAGAACCCTGTGCTCGGGCGTGGTGATGACGCTGATATCGCGAATGCCCGCGAGCATGAGGGTTGCCAGCGGGTAGTAAATCATGGGCTTGTCATAGATGGGCATGAGCTGCTTGCTCACGCTCAGGGTCAGCGGATAGAGGCGCGTGCCCGATCCGCCGGCCAGCAGAATCCCTTTCCAGGTCTGCATCATTGCTCCTGTAGTCGTGACAGACGCCGAGGGTATCAGTCCATAACGCGTCGTGTCTCATCTGGTCTTGCGGGGCCGTATGTCTGTCAGAACGGCAAAGGACCACAAAGGGCCACTACAGGGTCGCCGTCCCGCAAGCCTCTAGCATAAATGCAGCCCCTTTGCCAGTAGAACAAAAAGACTAAGCCGGCGGAGGAAAAAGAGGCCGGCCGCGGGACGGGGCAGGGCAGGGACAGCACAGGGCGCAGCCCGGGACGGCACATGAGACCAGACAGAGCGCTGTCTGCCGGGGAAAGTGCCGGGCAGGGCCTGACGTGTATCCGGAAGCCTAATCCGTGCCTCTGACAGGCGCCCTGCTCAGGCTGTCTTTCGGCGACAAACGCTACCTGCCGGCGGGAGATGTCCGGGGGAGAGGGAAGGGGCATTCTGTTCAGCTTGTTCAGGAAAAGCCGCGAACAGCATGATCAGGACAGGGCAGTCAGAGAATAGCTTGATCAGTCGTGCCGACACGCTGAACAAGCATGAAAAGCCGCCTTGGGATACCGAAGCGACTTTGCCTGATTCTCTGCAGCTGTTCAGGCATGCGGCAGAGACATAAAGGAGGGCTTGAAGTCCCGCACAAGCCGTTTTCATTAGTTGAACAGTGACTTGTTCGAGCTGCCGGCCGGAACTGAACAGTCGCCGTCAGGCTGAAAAGAGACTGTTCAGGACTTGTTAAACTTCAAGCAGTACTTGTTCATCTGGCAAGTCAGAACGGCCTGTACAGCGGATATCAAGATGTGAACAGGCTGGCGCAGGGTGATTTTGGGGAAAGATTTGCGGTCGGGCCGGGATTTTTCGTTCTGCCCGGATATTCTTGTCCCGAATCCGGCCTTCGCATGGCTTGTTCATGACGGCTGTTCATGCGTTGTCCCTTGTTCTGTTCAGGTCGGGTTGTCAAAACTTGCCTGTTTTGTGATCTGCCTCCTGCTTGCTGCT
>JAUNSE010000274.1 GCA_030539415.1 Desulfovibrionaceae bacterium | reverse complement strand
AATCCCAAGTACCAGGACTGGCTCGCCCCCTACACCATCTAGGGACAGCACTGCAAGGACAGGCCGGTCCGCGCCGGGAACACTCCGCGCGGACCGGCCGCAGACAAGCTCATGAAGCATATCTCCCTCGCCACCCGCTACCGTCCCCAGCGTTTCGATGAAATCGCCGGGCAGGACCTGATCAAGGCCGTCCTTTCTCGAGCTTCGGCCGAGGATCGTGTGGCGTCCGGATATCTGCTCAGCGGCACCCGCGGCGTCGGCAAGACGACCATCGCCCGCATTTTCGCCAAGGCCCTCAATTGCGAGCACGCGCCCTGCGCCGAACCCTGCAACACCTGCCCGTCCTGCCGGCGCATCACGGCCGGAACCCATCCCGATGTGGTGGAAATGGACGGTGCCTCCAACAACACGGTCGACGATGCCAGAGCCCTGCGCGAGACAGTGGGCTTCGCCCCCATGGAGGGGCGCTACAAGATTTTCATCATCGACGAAGCGCACATGCTGACGCGCAACGCCTTCAACGCGCTGCTCAAGACCCTCGAAGAGCCGCCGCCGCATGTCGTCTTCATCTTTGCCACCACGGAGCTTTTCCGTTTTCCGGCCACCATTCTCAGCCGCTGCCAGGTCTTCTCGTTCAGGCATCTGAGCGAGGACACCATCACCGCGCATCTCGGCAAGGTGCTGACCATGGAGGGCATGCCCTACGAGGACAGCGCCCTGCGCCTTATCGCCCGCAGAGCCGCGGGTTCGGCCAGGGACAGCATGTCCCTGCTCGATCAGATTCTGGCCTACGGACCGGAAACGCTGACGGCCGGCACCGTGCGCACGGTGCTGGGCCTGGCCGGCATGGAAGCGCTGGGCAGCCTTTTTGATGCCCTGGCCGCGGGCAGCTGCGCCGACACGGCCCTGTTCACCAAAGAACTGGTGTCCAAGGAAATAGACATAGGCTTCTTCCTGCGCGAGCTGACCGACACGGTGCGCTCGCTCTTTCTGCTGCGCCAGTGCGGCAGGCAGGCTGTTGCCAGGCTGGGCGTCCCGGAAAGCGAACTTGACTTCCTGGCCGGCATAGCCCCCAAATTCACGCCATCCTATCTGCACGCGGCCTGGCAGATGATTCTGGAGTCCCAGAGGTCCGTTTCATCCAGTCAGGAACCGGCTTCGGCGCTTGAGCTTCTGCTGGTCAATCTTGCCCTGCTCCCGAGGCTTCTGCCGTCCGGCCTGGCCGAAAGCCAGGACCCGCCCGGCTCGTCTTCACCACGCCCTGACGGGCGCGTCGGACAGGAGGCCGCCCCGACGCACGGACCGGCTGCCGCCCAGCCGCGGGCATCGCAGACCGGTCAGGCCGCTTCCGCGCAGGCAGGTCACTATGCCGCAAGACGCGCGGCCGAATCCGCTCCGCAGAGCGGTACACCGCAGCCGGCCCCCTCCCGGGCTGAATCGCCCGCAAAGGCTGGCGCCCCCGCCCGTGCCGGAAATGCCGCCCCGGCGGCTTCCGGCGGACTGGCCGGGGCCGCGGATGCTGTCCCGCCTGCAGCAGCGCCCATCCAGAAGCGCGCTGTGGCTGAAGCCGCGGAACGCCCGGTGAGCGCAGCCCCCGTCCGGAATCCGTCCGGTCGTCCGACGCAGCCGGCGGCATCTTCCGCTCCCCGGGTGCAATCGTCGGATGACGATGCGCCCCCGTGGGACGACATTCCCGTGGACTGCTACGACAGCGTCCCCGAATCCGCGCCGCCGCCGGACATGGAGCCAGACGCGGGAATGGCCCCGCCGCCCGCTCCCAGGCCTTCCGCGCAGCCCGCACCAGCACCTGTCTCCCCTGCCGGAACGCCTGATACAGGCAGGAGACTGGACATGGACGCCTTCCGCCGGTGGCTGACCGGCCTGCCGGAGGGGGAGGGCATTGCCTCCTACCTGGTCAGCGACCTGCGCTGCATTTCCCAGAGCGGGGACGAAATCCGGCTCGAAGGCGGCAGCTCAAGTCTGGTCGGGGCGCTCAACCGCGACATCGCCAGACTTGAATCGCTTGTCTCCACCCATCTTGGCAGAAAGGTTCATGTGACCGCCGAGGTGTCGAAAGCCGCCGAGGAGGCCGCCGGTGCCGGCCGCGCTCAGGTGGCGGCAAACGAGCGGCCGGAGCTCAGGCACTGTTTTGAAATTCTCAAGGCACACGTGGAGCGCGTCCACCGCATCATCTGACCGGAACTGACATCCGGCGCTCCAACGTCTTTTTTCTCACCCTGCAATCATTCCATCTTCAAAAGAGGATTACTCATGCGCAACATGAATGACCTTGTTCGCCAGGCCACTGTAATTCAGAACAAAATTGCCGCTCTGCGTCAGGAGGCCGCCAACACCAATTACGAGGCTTCCAGCGGCGGCGGCATTGTCAAGGCGACAGTCAGCGGCGCCCAGGAAGTGAAGGCCCTTGTCATCGATCCCAAGGCGCTGGAAGACGGCGATGTGGAAATGCTTCAGGACCTGGTGATCTCCGCGATCAACGAGGCCATCCGCATCTCCAAGGAAAGCCTCGAACGGGAGATGACCAATCTCTCCGGCGGCATCCGCCTGCCCGGCATCTTCTAGTCCATGGCTGCGGAACTACCAGCCGCGCTGGCCGAGCTTGTCCGCAGACTGGGCCGTCTTCCCGGCATGGGGCCGAAATCGGCCCTGCGGGTGGCCATGACGCTGCTCGACTGGCCCGAGGAGCAGACCCGCGAGCTTGGCACAAGCATCGCCACGCTCAGGGACAGGCTGCATCTGTGCCGGCGCTGCGGTGGACTCTCCTCCGCCGAGGTCTGCCCGCTGTGCGCGGATCCCTCGCGCCGAACCGACATGCTCTGTCTTGTGGCCGACTGGGACAGCCAGCTGAATCTGGAGCGCGGCGGCTTCTACAACGGCCAGTATCTCATCCTTGGCGGCCTGGTCAGTCCTCTGGACAATGGCGGCCCGGACAGGCTCAATCTGGACCGTCTGAAGGCCAGGCTTGCCGAAGGTCAGGTCCGCGAACTCATCTTCGCTCTGGGTGCCACAATTGAGGCCGAAAACACGGCCTCCTGGATACAGGTCGTCGTGCAGAACGAGTTCCCGGACATACGCGTCACGCGCCTTGCCCAGGGCATCCCGCTGGGCAGCGAGGTGCGGCATATGGATGCGGAAACGCTGCGCCAGTCACTGAAATACCGTCAGGAACTGAGCTAGGCAGGCTCTCCCCCTCACCCGCCGAATCATCCAACAAGAGAAGGCCGTCCGGTCAGTCCGGACGGCCTTTTCTGTTCATGCGGTCTGCCCGCTTTCGGCCTCGTTTCCGTTCCCGGCCTTATTCTGTAACTCTATCCTGCTAGGGAACAGAACTAGCAGGATAGAGCTCCTATTTTTTGATTTAATTGCATTATTCTGTTTACAAAGTTGAAAACATGGGCTATATTTCTATTACCTAATAGGGGGACTATTCAAAAGGAGCAGATTATGGCCGAGAAGCCTGACTACGTTGCCGAGTTTAGCAAGCCGACAAATACCGAAATCAAGCACATCGGGAACGGCTGGTATTTATACGCGTGCAGCAGCAGATACGACCCCAAGGACAAGAAAAGTCATAAAGTATCAGGACCTTGTCTCGGCAAGATCACTGCTGAAGGTGTCAAGCGACATAGAAGTGACCAGGTTAAACGACATAGAATGTTACCAGGCATC
>JAUNSE010000273.1 GCA_030539415.1 Desulfovibrionaceae bacterium | reverse complement strand
GGGAAGCAGGCCTGGGGCTGACGCCCCGGCGCAGGCTCGGGAATGGCCTTCAGAGAGGCGGACATGCCCTTCTGACCGGCAGTGTGACCATCAAGGGCCTGGGAGGGCCTGGGAGCGGGGACGCAGGCTTAGGCCTGACACTCCGGCCCAGGCTCGGGAATGGCCTTCAGACGGGCGTGCATGCCCTTCTGGCCGGCATCGTGCCCATCAGAGGCCTGGAGAATGCCTGGGAGCAGGGAAGCTTGCCGCGGGCCTGACGCTCCAGCTCAGGCTCGGGAATGGCCTTCAGAGAGGCGGACATGCCCTTCTGACCGGCAGTGTGCCCATCAGAGGCCTGGAGAATGCCTGGGAGCGGAGACGCAGGCCTGGGGTCTGACGCTCCGGGGCCGGCTCGGGAATGGCCTTCAGAGAGGCGGACATGCCCTTCTGACCGGCAGTGTGCCCATCAGAGGCCTGGAGAATGCCTGGGAGCAGGGAAGCTTGCCGCGGACCTGACGCTCCAGGGCAGGCTCGTGAAAGGCCTTCAGAGGGGCGGGTTGCCTTTCTGGCCGGCAGCGTGACCATCGGAGGCATGGACAGGGCTTGTGAGCGGGGACGCAGACCGGGCCTGACGCTTCAGCCCAGGCTCGGGAAAGGCCTTCAGAGGGGCGGACATGCCCTGCTGGCCGGCAACGTGACCATCGGAGGCCTGGAGAGGACTTGCGAGCAGGGAGGCAGGGAAGGGGGCGAGATTGCCTCACGGCCTGTGCTTAAAAACGGAGAAGTCCCCCGCATCGCCGGACACGGGGGACTCCATTCAGGGTTTTAGGGTTTGCGCAGGCTCGGGCCGGTCAGCCGGTCTGACGGCATAGGCCGGTCAGCGTATCCGGTCTAGAACTCCCAGCGCAGGGAGCCGGACAGGCCGTGGCTTGTGGTGTGCTGTCCGGCCTGGAGCGTGTAGTTCAGGCCGAGCTTCACATGGTCGTTGCCGAATTCCACGCCGGCTCCGCCCTGCCAGACAAAATAGTCCATGGTCTGGGATTCCATCTCGACCGTGGCGGGCAGGCCCGTGTAGCGTATGTCCTCCCTGCTCTTGATGTCCCCGGCAGCGGGGATGACCGTGAAGTCGAGGCTGGGCTTGCAGTACCAGGCATTGGACATGGCCATGTCCCTGCTGAAGCTGATGCCGACAGGGAAAGTCCAGATGCTCTGCTGGCTGCCGTCGCTTTCCATGACCGTGCCGCCTGCGGCCTCCACATCGTAGCCCCAGGTGTTGAGGCTCATGCAGCGCACCCCGACATGGGGAGTGATGTCAAGAACGCCCGTCTCGAAGCGGTATTCGCCGCGCAGGCCGGCAGAGATGGCCGAGGACCGGATGTCGGCCTCGAGATTGCCCATGCCGAGGCCGGGATCGAGTTCCTGCTCGACGGAGTTCCAGGTGCTGGTGTAGTTCACATCGGCCATGAGGCCGAAGTTCATGTACCGCCAGCCGCCGTAGAGGCCCACGCCCCAGAAGGTCATGTTGTTGGTGGTGGCTGCGAGGTCGCCGTTGCTTTCGGTATAGCCGCCGCCGATGTTGAAGCTGACGCCGAGGCGGAGGGCGTTCTCGAAGGTGTAGTCCGCGCCGATGGCGATGCCGCCGATATTGCCCGAGAAGCCGTAGTCCAGGGAGCCGGCCTCGAAGCCGTGCCCGTTGTGGTTCTGCCACATGGGGGAGAGCCACATGGCAAAGCCGGAGGCGGAAGAGGCATCGGTCTCGTCGCCTGCCGAGGCGCCAGTCAGGCCGCCGTGCAGGTTGACGGCGGCGGGCGCTTCCGCGCCGCCGCCAAAGCCGAGGCGGCTGGCCAGGGTGGTCACGGCGGTGTCGGTGGTCATTCTGGCCATCTGGGTCACGCCGCCGGTGGCGGAGAAGCGGGAGGCGCTTTCAATGGTGGGAGCCGCGGCCTTGCCGGCATTCTTGAGATAGAGGCTGTCGGTGGCGCGGGAGAGGAAGCGCACGCCCATGGCGGAGGACTCGGTGTCGTTCAGGCCGCCGGCGTACATGCTGTTGACAAGGCCCACTGATTCGGAGGACAGGCCGGAGAAGGCCATGGCCGCGTCCGCTGAGGCGGTGGTCGTGAGCAGGATGCTGCGATAGCCTTCCAGTTCGCTGGTCGGATCGAACTCGAGGGCCACGGAGACCATGGGAGAGCTGGTCTCGACCTCGGTCCAGACATTGGAGGCATCCATGGAGCTTGTGTCGGCTTCGGTCATGTCCACAATCACATAGGTGGTGTCGGCCCTGGCGTTGTTGACCACAAGCTTTGCGCCCTTCTCTATGCTGAGGGTGCCGTCCTCCAGCATGCGTATGGCGGCCGTGGGGCCGTTCTCGCTCGCTTCGCCGGCCAGGAAGGCGCTGTCCGCGGCGACATAGTTCTCGGCATCGACAATGAGCGTGCTGCCGGCAGCAAAGGAGAGGCTGCCGTCGTTCACCAGGGTCGCGGGACCGAGGTTGAGGGTGCCGCTCACTTCAATGGCGCCGGGGAGATCGTCGTACTTCCAGTTGAGAATGCTGTCGGTCGCGGTGCCGAGGGTCAGCGAGCCCTCAATGATGAAGGTGCCCTGGTTGAAGATGGCGGCGCCGCCCGTGTTGCCCGAGAGCACTGTGTCGCCGGCAGCGATCACCGTGCCGTTGTTGTGAATGGCGCTGCCCGTGGAGCCTGCCTGGTTCGACTTGAAGCTTGTCGTGCCGGAGAGAACCAGAAGGCTCCCTGGATCCTCGTTGCTGATGGCGCCGCCCATGCCGGTGCTGGTGTTGCCCGTGAAAGTGACCTCTCCCGAGATGTACACCGCTCCGTTGTTCAGAATGGCGCCGCCGTTGCTGTAGTTGTGGTTCCTGTCGCCGGCGTTGTTGCCGAGAAAGTTGGTCGACTCGAAGCTCACGTTTTCGGACCCTGCCGCGACATAGACCGCGCCGCCGCCGCTGGTGCCCTTGTTGCCGGCAAAGCCGCCCTTCACCATCTTCAGTTCGTTGGCATAGTTCTCGTTGGAGAGGCCTCCGCCGTATTTGGCGGTATTGTTGAGGAAGCGGACGGAGGTGAGCTCGAGATTGCCGGTGTTTCTGAGGGCGCCGCCGTGCAGGGACGCGGCGCTGTTGCCGTCGAACAGTGTGGAGCTTATGGAGGCGTTGCCTTTGTTGAAGACGGCTCCGCCGCCGACGTTGACATAGAGCTCGTTGCTGTCTGTGACCGTGTTGTCCCTGAACTCGGCGCCGGAAACGGTCATGTCCATCGAGTTGCTGACGGCCGCGGACTCGTATTCGGCCGTGTTGCCGGAGAAGGCGGCGCCGTCCAGGAGAGTCAGGGTGCCGTAGTTGCAGATGCCGGCGCCCCTTTTTGCCTGATTGCCCGTGAACACGGTGTTGCCGGAGAGCGTCATGGTGCCGTTGTTCAGGATCGCGCCGCCCTCGCCGCCTCCATAGGCTTCGCCCTGGGCGGAATTGTTCAGAAAATGGCTGTCCGAGAGCGTGGCGGTGCCGTTGTTGACCAAAGCGCCGCCGGAGGTAATGCTCGTCTGGTTGCTGAAGATGGCGCCCGGGTAGTTTGCCGTATCGCCGGCGGCAACGGTCTCGGCGGCATGTGCCTCCGCGGGCAGGGCCGCAAGGCCGGTGCCGACCGCCGCGGTCAGAATCACGGAAGCAAGCCAGTTTTTCCAGCGGCACTTGCCGAGCACCGCGCGAT
>JAUNSE010000272.1 GCA_030539415.1 Desulfovibrionaceae bacterium | reverse complement strand
CTGTTCGACGCCATGCAGAACTCGGACGCGCAGCTGGCCCTCTCGGGCGCACTCAAGGTGCTGGCCTGCTCGGCCGGCAAGATGGCCAACGACCTGCGCCTGCTCTCTTCGGGGCCGCGCGCTGGCTTCTGCGAAATACGGCTTCCGGCCGTGGCTCCGGGCTCGTCCATCATGCCCGGCAAAATCAATCCCTTCATGTGCGATCTGGTGGTGCAGATCATGCATCAGACGGCGGCCAACGACTGGGCGACCACCATGAACGTCTCGGTGAGCGACCTCGATCTCGTCAGCAACTCCACGGTCAGCTTCTTCGCCCTCCTGCAGTCGCTGGAAATCATCGGCCGGGGCTTTTCGCAGTTCGCGGCCCTGTGCGTGGACGGCATCACCGCCAACGCGGAGGTGAGCCGCCGCTACGCCGAGAACTCCACCTCCATGGCCACCATCGTCGGCACCCTCTTCGGCTACGAGACGGGCACGCGCATCGCCCGCAGGGCCTACGAGGAGGGCATCACCTGCAAGGAGGCCGCCCTGCGCGAGAACCTTGTGCCCGCCGACGCGGCGGACGAGGTTTTTGACGTGCGCATTCTCGCCAGCCGCAGGGAAAGCGCCGCACTGCTCGCAAAGTACGCGAAGCTCAGGTCCGTCAGATAGGGCCGGAAGGAGACTGTTCATGCGCAAGGAAATCGACGCGCTCGGCGAGATGATGCTCCCGGACGACGTCTACTACGGCATTCAGACGGAGCGCAACCGCCGCTGCCTCGACATAACCGACGACACCATATCCGCCTATCCTGCCCTGATCGCGGCCATAGCCCAGGTCAAGAAGGCCTGCGCCCTGACCAACAAGGAGATAGGCGCCCTGGACCCGGACAAGGCCGCGGCCATAGTGCAGGCCTGCGACGAAATGACCGCGGGCAGGTTCAACGACGCCTTCCCGCTCTGCATCTTCAGGGGATCCGGCACGCCCTTCAACATGGCCGCCAACGAGGTTCTGGGCAACCGGGCCAACGAGATCCTCACCGGCCACAAGGGCGCTGATGCCGTGCATCCCAACACTCACGTCAACATGTGCCAGTCCTCCAACGACGTGGTGCCCACGGCCAAGACCATAGCCGTCTGGAACGAAATCGGCCGCGTCATTGCCGCGGCGGAGCATCTGGAGAAGGCGTTCTCGCAAAAGGCCGAAGAATTCGCCGATGTCGTCAAGATGGGCCGCACCTGCCTGCAGGACGCGGTGCCCATCACCCTGGGCCAGGAGTTTTCCGGCTACGCCGCAGCCATGCGCCGCAACCGCCTGCGCCTCGAGGAGGAGCGCGGGCACTGGTGCGGCGGCGTGCTCGGCGCCACGGCAGTGGGCACCGGCATGGGCTGCATGCCCGGCTACACGGACACAATCTACAAGAATCTCTCCGCGGTCTGCGGACGGGAAATCCACTGCGATGCAAACCTCTTCGACGGCCTGCAGGCCTCGGACGGCTTCATCGTGCTGCACGCCCATCTGCTGGCCCTGGCCACGGCCGCGGCCAAGGCGGCGTACGACATCCGCCTGATGGGCTCGGGTCCGCGCGCGGGTATGGGCGAGCTGGTCCTGCCGGCCGTGCAGCCCGGCTCCTCCATCATGCCCGGCAAGATCAACCCGGTCATGGCCGAGGTCATGATTCTCGCCTGCCACAGGGTGGCCGGCAATCAGGCCGGCACGGGCTTCGGCGCCTTCTCGGGCGAGCTGGACCTCGGACCCTCATCGGCCGTGCCCATCCGCGGCATTCTGGAGAGCATCGACATTCTGACCCGCGCCATGACGCTCTTTGCGGACAAGTGCGTGGCCGGGCTCGCCGCCAATGAGGAGCACTGCCGCGCCGCGGCCGAGTCTTCCACCTCCCTCGCCACCATGGTGAGCGCCCTCTTCGGCTACAAGGTCGGCAGCCGCGTGGCGAAGCTCGCCTGGAACGAAGGCATCACCTGCCGCGAGGCCGCGGAACGGGAAAATCTGCTCACGCACGAGCAGGCTGACGACCTCTTCGACCTGCTGGCGCTGACCGATGTGCGCAAGACCGAAGCACTCTTCAAGAAATACAGCGATATCCGTGATGTGTAGCTCATCAGCGGCCGCAGCGGCGTTCGAGGATGCATCCCCGCGCTTCTGACCGCTTCCGGCAGGCCGGCCGTCCCGCAGGGGCGCCCGGCCTGTCCGCGCAGGGGAGGCCTGCCATGGCTGTCCGCACTTCCGCCCCGGTCCGGGGCGCCCTGCCCCAGGGACAGGGCATGCTGCTGCTTTTCGGCGTGTATCTCTCCTTCGGACTCACGCCGCTGTACTGGAATCTCCTGCAGGGCGTGTCCGCGATGGAGATGGTCTGCCACCGCTCCCTCTGGGGCAGCCTCATCGTGGCGGCCTGCATGCTCCGGAACCGGGAATTTCCCGAATTCTTCCGGGCGTTGCGCTGCCGCCGCGAGGTTTTCCTCATCGCCCTTTGCAGCCTGTCCCATCTGTGGAACTGGTGGATCTACATCTGGGCCACCACGAACGGCAAAGTGCTGGAATGCAGCATGGGGCACTACATCGTGCCCATGATCAGCACCATGCTGGGCTTTTTCTTCTTCAGGGAGCGCCCTGGCCGGCTGCAGTGGCTGGGCATGCTCTCGGCGGCCTGCGGCGCCGGCATACTGCTCTATGAATACGGCAGCATACCCTGGGTCTCCCTGCAGGTGGCCCTCTCGGCCGCGCTCTTCGCCTTTTTCCGCAAGAGGGCCACTGTCGGCGTGGGGCCGGGCATGCTCATGGAACTGCTCTTCACGGCTCCCTTCCTGTGGGGCTGGCTTGTCTGGATCGGCGTCTGCGGCGAAGGGCACTTTCTGGCCGGGAGCCTCCGTCTCGACCTGCTGCTCATGGGATGCGGCATCGTCTCGGCCATACCTCAGCTGGGCCTGTCCCTGGGCATACGCAGCGTGCCCATGGTCTGCCTCGGCATCATGCAGTACATCCTGCCGACCACGGTCTTTCTGCTCGGCGTCTTCGTGATGCGCGAGCCCGTGGACCCGACGCGGCTGACGGTCTTTGCCTTTATCTGGGCCGGTGTGGCGCTCTTCCTGGCCGGAGCCGTGCGCAAGAGAAGACAGCAGGCCTGAGAACGACCTGCTGTCGGATGTTCAGGGCGGACGGTGCGGGAAATGCCCCGTGCCGTCCGCCCCATCTTTCAACCATTTCTAGTAGGGAATGGAGAAATCGTTGTGATGGACAACAGAGCCAAGCTCAATCAGTCCGTCGTCACAGTCCCAGTAGTGCAGATGGAGATCATCGTCCACATCCCTGCGCACGGCCTTGTCCTTGCCGCGCATCCGCGTCCCGCTGCCCCCTTCGTCAGTGTTGCGCAGCTCGTGGGTGTCGTTAGTCTTCTCCTTTCTGACAGCCTCCACAATGGCCCGCAGAATTGCTTCATTCACGGCTTTCGGCTGTGTTCTGCAGACGCCCTGGCATGATTTTCTGAACTTCCGCCCTATGCGGAACCTGCCCGATTCGCTCCATGTGAGCGCTCTGCCCCCCTTGTCCGGCCTGCAGAGCGCGATTCTGATGGCGACCTCAAGCGCCCTGTCGTCCGGAGCGCTTTCCATGAGGGCGCAGGCGTCAGCATGCTGCAGCATGTCCGCGAATCCGGCACCGACCTTCACCCTGCCGTCAAAGGTGCAGACGGGGGTGGGAAAATC